>NZ_JASHCQ010000003.1:0-116460 GCF_047464035.1 Streptococcus mitis | reverse complement strand
GGTTCGCTACCACAGTCTTATCTGCTGGTTTAACCACATCGTTACCTGCATTTGGCTTAGCTGCGTCGTCTGCTGTCTTAGTTAAGTCTGCTGCTGGAATAACGGCTGTGTTTCCTGATGGCGTTGTCACTGTAGCGTTTCCTTTATCGTCTACTACTACAGTCGCACCTGGATTCACTGCTTTAACTTTGTCTTCGATGGTTTTCTTCTCAGCGTCTGTAAGTTTTTCTGGGTTCGCTACCACAGTCTTATCTGCTGGTTTAACCACATCGTTACCTGCATTTGGCTTAGCTGCGTCGTCTGCTGTCTTAGTTAAGTCTGCTAATGGTTTTTTATCTTTAGAACCATCTTTATAGGTTACAACAAGATTGTTTCCTTCTTTTTCTACTTTATCAACAACTTTTGAAGCAGCTTCTACTTCTGTACCTTTTTTATCAGCTAAACGTGCATCTGGATTGTTTTGAGAATATTCAAGTTTAACTTTCTCTTTAATTTTTTCAAACTCTTTATCAGTAACATTATTAACATCTGATACAACTACTTTGTCAGCTTCTGCTGGAGTTTTAATATCATATTTTTGAGTTTGAGGTTTAAGAATTACATTAACCGCAGTTGGGTCGGTAACATCTCTACCATTTCCTCTAGCATCTGCTCCATCTTTATCAATGGCTTTTACAAAACGCCATCCTAATGGAGTTCCTCCATCTTGAATTGCTTTTTCAAATTTTTCTTTTGTAAACT
The DNA here is from genome assembly GCF_047464035.1 of Streptococcus mitis. Lineage (GTDB taxonomy): Bacteria > Bacillota > Bacilli > Lactobacillales > Streptococcaceae > Streptococcus > Streptococcus mitis_DX. The sequence continues at coordinate 115,719 of NZ_JASHCQ010000003.1, read as the reverse complement.
TCCCTTCAGGTGCTGGAGTACCTGTATATGTAATAACAGCTGGATTTTCTGCTGTTGCTGTTGTTTCAGTAGTGAATTTATTCGCAGTGAATCCATATTCTGTATTTTGTTTATTAGTTTCTCCTGCTACGTCTTTAAATTCTTGGTTACTTCCTCTTCTTAACTCAGCGCTTGCAAGTTTACCACTATCATCTTTGATTTTAATATCAAAAGAATTCACTTCTGATGCATATACATATACTTCTTTTTTATCTGGTGCTGGGTCAGAATATTGAATTTCTACTGTTGGTTTTTGGTTAGTTCGTGTTAATTCTGATAATAGTTTTTTATCTTGAGAACCATCTTTATAGGTTACAACAAGATTGTTTCCTTCTTTTTCTACTTTATCAACAACTTTTGAAGCAGCTTCTACTTCTTTACCTTTTTTGTCAGCTAAACGTGCATCTGGATTGTTTTGAGAATATTCAACTTTAACTTTCTCTTTAATTTTTTCAAACTCTTTATCAGTAACATTGTTAACATCTGATACAACTACTTTGTCAGCTTCTGCTGGAGTTTGGATATCATATTTTAAAGTTTGAGGTTTAAGAATTACATTAACCGCAGTTGGGTCAGTAGCATCTCTACCATTTCCTCTAGCATCTGCTCCATCTTTATCAATGGCTTTTACAAAACGCCATCCTAGTGGAGTTCCTCCATCTTGAATTGCTTTTTCAAATTTTTCTTTTGTAAAATCTCCTTCTGGTGCTGGAGTACCAGTATACGTGATAACAGCTGGATTCTCTGCTGTTGCCGTTGTTTCAGAAGTAAATTTATTAGCAGTAAATCCGTATTGAGTATCTTGTTTATTAGTTTCTCCTGCTACGTCTTTAAATTCTTGGTTACTTCCTCTTCTTAACTCAGCACTTGCAATTTTTCCGCTATCATCTTTGATTTTAATATCAAATGAATTAACTTCTGATGCGTAAACATACACTTCTTTTTTATTAGGCGCTGGATCTGAATATTGAATTTCTACTATTGGTTTTTCATTTGTACGTACAAATTCTGACAATGGTTTTTTATCTTGAGAACCATCTTTATAGGTTACAACAAGATTTCCTTTATCGTCTTTTGTTACTGATTGGATCTTAGCATCTTTATCAGCTACAGTTGTACCTTTTTTGTCTGCCAAGTTAGCATCATCATTTGTTTGAGAGTACTCAAGTTGGAGTTTCTCTTTGATTTTGCCTAGCTCAGCTTCTGTTACGTTAGCTGGATCTGCTACAGTAACTTTTTCTGTTGGAGCTGCAATATCATATTTTTGAGCTTGTCCCTTAAGCATAAGAAGGAATGAACCTGGGTCAGTCGCGTTTGAGATACCTACGGCTTTATTCTCAATGGATGCACCATCTGTATCCGTTGCAGTTGCATAGCGCCAGCCTAAAACCATACCTTTTGGATTTTCACCTTTAGTTGCCGCATCCAGTTTATCTTTTGTCAAATCATCTGTCGCCGCTGGTGTACCTGAGTAAGTAATGACTGCTGGTGTATCTGCTGTTGCTGGGGTTTCAGTAGTGATTTTATTCGCTGTAAATCCATATTTAGCGTTAATTTTATTTGCTTCACCTTCAACTGGATTAAATGGTTGGTTTCCTCCGCCATTTACAATTGCGCTAGTGATTTTCCCGCTATCATCTTTGAATTTGATATCGAATGAATTTTTTTCTCCAGCATATACATAAACTTCTTTAGTAGCTTTATTAGAGTAAGGAATCTCTACTGTTGGCGCTACTGCTGGAGCTGCTGGAGCAACTGGGGCTGCTGGTTGGGCTGCTTCTTTTTCAACAATTACTTTTACTGGTCCTTCTACCTTCGAACCATCTGAGTATGTTACAACTGCTGTTGCTGTTTTTTCTCCTGGCGTTGCTGTGTTTACTGGTGTCTTGAACTCAGCTTTTGTTCCAGCAGGAAGATCTTTGAAGTTAGCAATTGAATTTTCTGCTTTTGGTTGTTCATTAACTTTAACTGTTTGAGTTTTTACAGTTGGAGGGGTAACATCAGCTTTTGATAGATTTACAGGGTTCTCTGCAATTCTGTGGAAACCGTGGTCAACTCCTGCTGTCCCGGTACTCAACATCCCCATCGAAACCTTCATGTTTTTCAACTGTTCATTTGTTACTGTATTAGGAACTGTTGTTGTAAACTCCCATACATAACCGTCTCTATAGTTACCACCTGTATTCGAATTATCATAGATAACACGCTTACCTGGCAAAGCATTTGAGTTTACTAAATTTTTTGTATCAGATAGCTCGTCTTTTACCGCATCCTTATAGTAGAAGCTAGTGTTATTATACAGAGTATCTAGTCCTCTAGTATAATTGTCCCAACTACCATTTATTTTCAAATTCTCATTTTTAGCAAGAGCACGCCCTGCTGCTGTGGATGGAGTAGGGTTATCAAAAGTTACAGTATCACTAAGAGCACTTCCATCTCCGCCAACTAGTTGATATTTTCTGTCTACAAATTTCATTTCCGCTCTATATTGCAATCGGCGAATATCCGTAGGCATATTCACTTCATTAGGAATCTGAATGTAGTTTCGGAACACTTCATTCTTTACTCCATAGTCATTAGCGAAATTTTGTAAATGGTCATTGAAAAAAACTTGCCAGTCTACAGAAGTAATTTTCCCAGTAGCATCTGTATTGTAACGAGCTCTATATTTCATTACGGAATTAACAGCAGTTATTGCATTACCAGATTCAGATGAACCTCTTATACCACTAGTAATAACACTGTCTTTTTTCCCATAGTCGTTCCCCTGAGAATCAATATTATAGGCAATTTCCGCCCTAAAAGCATTATTTTTATCTAATGCTTTACCGTTACGTGGGTCGTTAGATCCTGTGTTTTCGATTGAGTTAGATTCTGATTTTTTCTCAGTGTTTTCTGCTTTTTTACCTACAGTTTCTTTTCCATTAGTAGTGTCTACTGCTGGAGTTTCTTTTTTCTCTACAGGTTTATTTTTTAATTTAGTGTTAGCTGTAGTTACAAGTTTATTGTAAGCTTTTGTGATTTCACCTTGAGTTGTTGCGTTTGCTAATGTAGCTTTCGCAGCTTCTAAGTCAGCTTTTAGTACCGCAACACTTTCTTCAGTTTTGTTTTCGTATGTTCCGTTAGCTAATTTTGCTTCGATTTCTGCAATGTAGTTTTCTAGTTTAGTTTTGTCTAAAGCTTTAACTTCTTTTGCAGTTTCTCCATCAAGTTTTGCCGCTACTGCTGGTTCTGTTGTAGACACAGCTGGTGTTCCAGCAACTTCTGGCTTGTTTTCTGCTACAGCAGGTGCCTCATAAGTCTTGCCATCTCCGTTCTGTGTAGGGTTAACATCCCCAGTAGTCGAGTTGTTTGCTACAGTAGTTTCTGCTGTGTTTGCATGAACCACTTGGGTAGCTAAACTAGCTCCGACTGCAAAAACAAGAGAACAACCGAATAGGAAATGCTTCCCTTTTTTGATCATTCTCCAGTTCTTTTGCTCTGCATTTTTACGATTAAAATACATCACATTTTCTCCTTTTGATATCTAAAAAATAGCATGTAATACACATACACATACACATACACATACACATACACATACACATACACATACACATACACATACACATACAATCAATATTATAATTTACATTAGCAGATTTGTCAATTATATTAATTATTTTTTATTATTTTCCATTATTTTCAGAATATTTCAGGATTTAAACCATTTATTATATTATAGCGTTAAAATAAAAATAAAATTTTCCTTTTCTTCAAGACTATGATAAATGCCATTTTTTTGAATACTTATAAAGAACATGTCAACTTATCCTACATATAAGCCATTCCTTTTGAGTGCCAAAAATAGGAAACTATGAAAGTAAAGTCCATCAGATACAAATACTCTTCGAAAATATCTTCAAATCACGTCAGCTTCCATCTGCAACCTCAAAATTAGTGTTTTGAGCAACCTGCAGCTAGCTTCCTAGTTTACTCCTTGATTTTCATTGAGTATAAACTATGGTCAAGAAGAAATCATTCTCCCTGACCAGACCTTTGGACCATTACAAGCCATCATTTGTAGCTATTCAAAAAAGCTCCATACTATCTATTATTCAGGGATTCCTGCTACAGATAGTATGGAGCTCAAAAAGCAGTTACACGAGCATGACTGCCATTCTATTCTTGCATGGTGTAACCAACACCACGCACGGTTTTAATGTAGCTTTTTTGACCTTTTACATCAAGCTTGCTACGTAGATAACGGATATAGACATCCACAATATTTGTTTCTGTCGCACTTTCATACTTCCAGACACTTTCCAACAACTGCTCACGAGTCAGGACTTTCTTGCTTCCCATAAGAGTAGCCAAAAGATCATACTCACGACGCGTCAGAGCAATCATCTCTTCGCCACGATAAACAGTATGATGTTCTACATCCATACGCAGATTGCGGTAAGACGTTGGAACCTTCATCTGACTACAGTGTTGGTCGATAAAGTCCCGACCTCGGAAAATCGCTGAAATACGAGCCACCAAATTCTCAATAATAACTGGCTTATAGATGTACGAAACGGCAAAGCGTTGGATTGCCTCAATCTGATCTTGCAAGTCTTCGCGATAGTCCAAGACCATAATGACTGAAGCTGGCTTAGTTCGGCTCAGCTTGTCTGCAAAATCCTGGGCTGTCATATCCCCCAGATGAGCATTCAATAAAAACAAGTCATAGTCTGTCTGAAGAGCCATGGAAAGGGCTTTTTGCCCCTCCTCAACCTGATCAACTCGGTATTGCTCTTTTTGGAGTTCCAAACTTAAAAAATGAGCTAGATTTCGTTCTTTCTCAAGTAATAAAATCCGTTTCCCCATGGCAGACCTACTTATTTTTCGTCATACCAAGAGTAGTGGAAGGTTCCTTCTTTGTCTTTACGTTGGTAAGTGTGGGCACCAAAGTAGTCACGTTGTGCTTGGATCAAGTTAGCTGGAAGGTCAGCTGAACGGTAGCTATCAAAGTAAGTAATAGCTGCTGAGAAGGTTGGCACTGGTACACCAGCTTGAACCGCAAGAGCTACGATGTCACGCACTGCTTGTTGGTACTTAGCAGTAACATCCAAGAAGTATTCATCCAAAAGAAGGTTGGCAAGGTCTGCATCACGGTTGTAAGCATCTGTAATTTTTTGCAAGAAACGAGAACGGATGATACAGCCATCACGCCAGATAGATGCGATATCTGCAAATGGCAAGTTCCAGTTGTTTTCTTTAGAAGCTACACGCAATTGCGCAAAACCTTGTGCGTATGAAATGATTTTTGAGAAGTAAAGGGCTTGACGGATTTTTTCAATCAACTCAGCCTTGTCTCCTTCAAATTTGAAAGCAGCTGGTTTTGGAAGAACCTTGCTAGCATGTACGCGTTCTTCTTTGTAAGTAGAGATGTAACGTGCAAATACTGATTCAGTGATGAGTGACAATGGCACACCAAGGTCAAGTGATGATTGGCTAGTCCATTTACCAGTTCCCTTGTTACCTGCAGCATCAAGGATATAGTCTACGATTGGTCCATCTTGACCTTCATCATCTTTACGGCTCAAGATATCAGCTGTAATTTCGATCAAGTAGCTGTCCAATTCACCCTTGTTCCACTCAGTAAAGATTTCAGCCATGTCTTCAGCAGAAAGGCCTAGCAAGTGTTGCATCAAGTCATAGCTTTCTGCGATCAATTGCATATCACCATACTCGATACCGTTGTGAACCATTTTCACATAGTGACCAGCTCCATCAGGACCGATGTAAGTCACACATGGTTTGCCATCTTCTGGTGCTTTAGCTGAGATTTCTTCAAGAACATCCGCAACCAATTCGTAGGCCTCTTTTTGTCCACCAGGCATGATAGAAGGACCTTCAAGGGCACCTTTTTCACCACCAGAAACCCCAGTACCGATAAAGTTGATACCTGAGTTTGCCAATTCTTCATTACGACGGATTGTATCTTTGTAGAAAGTGTTTCCTCCGTCGATCAAGATATCACCCTTGTCAAGGTGTGGAAGAAGGGCTTGAATTGTAGCATCTGTACCAGGTCCAGCTTGAACCATGAGCATGATACGACGAGGTTTTTCGATTGAGTTTACAAAACTTTCAACGTCATAGCTTGGTACAAAGTTCTTTTCAGGATGGCAAGCAATTACATCTTCAGTTTTTTCTTTACTACGGTTGTAAATAGCAACTGTGTAACCACGAGATTCAATATTAAGGGCAAGGTTACGACCCATTACGGCCATACCAACAACACCAAAGTTAGCTTTTGTCATTTGACACTCCTCTTGTTTAATTTGTTTTATTTTATCATTTTTACTTTTGAAAAGAAAGAATTTTGTAACGACTGCTTAGTAGTCCAAGTCATCCGCATGTCCAGAACCATTTCCAACAAAGTATCCTGTCTTACAGTTAAGGGTAAAGAGATAGGTTCCATCTGGCTTGTAGAGGTTGTAATAACCATTGCCATTAACGATATTAACACGTTCAAGGATATATTGGTTACCAGTGATATAACCACGTGAACGTGAAGTCGCTAGAATTTGTTCTAAGACACCATCCGCGAAATCCCAGGCAGAATTATTGCTATCATCAATAGCAGACTGGTTATAAGAAACACGACTCGCACTTCTTTGAACAGCAACTCCTGCACTTGATACACCCATATTGACTTCACTGCGGGTACTTCTAGTTTCAGTTGATGCAGTATTTGAGCTACTTGGACTTGTCTCACTAGCAGTATTTTCGCTTGCTTGACTAGAGCTTGAGCTGCTAGTTTCACTTGAACTTGAGCTTGAAGCACTTGTTTGCTGGCTCTTACCAAGGCTGATAGCCTTATCTAGAACTTTATCAAGCTCCGTATTTCCAGTTTTAATATCTGTAAATTTAGCATCTGATTTAGCTTTAGCGTTAGTATCCAAGACACCATCCATAATAGCTGGTTTCTCAAATTGAGCATTGACATCTTGAATGGCCTTGATTTGAGTTGCTAGGCTATCATACTTAGATTTTGCAAGCGTATATTCACGACTACCTTCTAGCTTATCAAGCAAGGTTTTCAGTTGACTCAGTTTATCAAACTGGCTATTCTTCAAAGCCGTTTTGTTGCTATCTGTATAGAAGGCATCATATAAATTATTGAATTCTTCCGCATCTGACTGCGTATTTGTAGTTGATTGAGAAGTTTGGATTTCCTTGGTCGAACGAGCCACTTGACGATAAACATAATAACCAGTTCCAAGGATAAGAACCACTAAGGCTGCTAGAATACCGTAAAGCACCCATTTCTTCTTACTTTTTCCATCTTCACTATCTGTGACTCGAGAACGTGTGAGAGCCTCTTCCGCTCCAACTAATGGTACCTCTTCCGTCTCAAATTCTTCGACAAGAGGAGCTTCTGAAACTCGTGTTAATTCTAAATCATCAAACTGACGCAATTCATCTTCTGGAGCTGGAGAAGTTACTCCTGTTCCCTCACGAAGCTCTTGAAGTAAATTATCCAGAGTCTGAGTTTCCTCTATCTCTTCTACCTCTTCTTTTTCAACTAGATCATCCTTGCTAAACTGACGCGTTTCAAACTTATCTGCCTCAATTTCATCTTTATGTTGTTTCACATACTTGTCCAAGATAGAATCTCCAGGCAATACACCTGCTTCCACCTCTTCATTTTTTCGCATAGCTTCTCCAACTGTTAGCTCTTTGGCTTCATCAAAATCAAATTGCGCCTCTTGATGTTCTGCTTTATGACGATTCCGTCTTTTCTTACTCATGAGTTTTTCCTTCCTACTTTACTTCCTGACGTTTAACACGTTGACCAAAATATTGATACAAATCAACTTTTAAAGTTCCGTTGTACAACTTACGTTTCTTATCCGCCTGACTACCGTACTTGGTCTCAAAGGCTTCATCACTGGTTAAGATAAACTTGCTCCACGTTTTCAGCGGTGCAAATACTTGACCCATTTCAGCATAAAGCCTGGTAACTCCTGCATCATCTGACAAGCGTTCACCATAAGGTGGGTTAGAGATAATCACTCCATTGATTTTATCAGAACGCAAATCCTGCACGCGCATCTGCTTAAAGGTAATATCTCCTGCAACACCTGCTGCCTGAGCATTGGCCTTAGCAATTTCCACCATACGTGCATCGATATCACAGCCCATGATATCTAGCTCAAGCTCACGATCCACTTTCTTAGCTGCTTCAGTACGAACTTCTTGGATCAAGCGATCGCTAATCCAGTTCCATTCCTCAAAAGCAAAGGAGCGACGAAGACCAGGAGCCATCTTTCTAGCAATCATAACTGCCTCGATACAGAAAGTTCCTGAACCACAGGTCGGATCAATCAAGGGCTTGTCTGGATACCAGTTAGAGAGTTGTAAAATGGCTGCTGCCATGTTTTCCTTGATAGGAGCGCCACCTTTTTCTGTACGATAGCCACGTTTAAAGAGACTGGATCCTGTCGTATCAATCATGACAGTTGCTACGTCTTTCAGAATAGAAACTTCAATCTTAAACTCAGGACCAGTTTCCATCAAGGGAACTCCTTCTGGACGAGCATAGTGTTTTTGTAACTTCTTGACAACAGCCTTCTTTGAAATAGCCTGTACACTTGGCTCATTGTGAAGTTTAGATTTAACACATTTAGCTTTCGAAATCGGAAAACGAGCCCCAAGCGGTAAATAATTTTCCCAATCTAGGGCAAAAACTCCTTGAAACAACTCTTCAAAAGTCTTAGCAGGGAAAGATCCAACGATAATTTTGATACGATCTGCTGCCCGAAGCCAGAGGTTGGTTTCGATGATGGCTCTTGTATCTCCTTGGAAACGAACACGTCCATTTTCAACCTGACAATCGTAGCCCAACTCTCGCACTTCACGACCAACGACAGCCTCAAGACCCGCTGCAGCAGTCGCGATTAAATTAAATTCTTTTTTCATTTTCAGTCTTGTAAGACCTTTCTATATGTCCACTTTAAAAAATGAGGTTGAGAAAGTTTTCTCAGCCCCAACCTATATGCAATTTTCTATAAGCCATGTTTTGTTCCAGAAGTGACTAGGACCACTTCCTTCGATAATCATCTGTCTACCACTAACAGCATAGAGCTGATAGTAGTCAGAGTACTACGTTCGTTTCCGTGCACTCCATGCCCCGACCAAAATTTGGGTTGCTAGCTTGAGGGGTTTACCGCGTTCCACTCTCTCCGTTTCCAGAAAGACTCCGTCACTGTGGCACTTTCAAGCCTACTCTGACCTATCCAAAGACTTAGCCATTTCAACTGCCGTAACGATTTCTCGTCCCTAGGCTTATGAGTTCGCCTAGCACAAACACTACAGGCATCACAGCCTGTGCTAGCATGGACTTTCCTCATGAAAAGAAATTCTCCTCACGCGATTATCCAAAAATTGCACTTTTCAAATAAACTCTTATAGATCAGAGTTATCCAAAATTTGTTTACCAAATACTTCTTTTTCGAGACGATTCAAGCGTTTCAAAATATCAAAATTCGTCATAGAACTTGTAGTCGCCGCTTCAATAGGCTCTGCTTGAACTGGTGAAGGTTTCGGTTTACGAGCTAATTCTTCCTTCAACTCTGCAATTTCTTGACGGAGAGACTTGACTAAAGCAGCATAAGTTTCATAGTCCTTGATGACATCGTCCAAAAATTCATCAACTTCAACCTTACTATACCCACGAACTTCACGTCCAAACTCTTGTTCAAAAATATCTTTTGCTGAAAAAATAATACTTGCCATCTCTCTCTCCATTCTCGATTTCTAATAGTATTATTATATAAAAAAAGGCAAACAAAAATCAAGGTCAAAGGCTTACTTTTCAGAAAAATTTTCTGCTATCTCATTTAAGTCTTCAAAGGTTAGCCTTTTTATGCGATAACCTTCCTGATTTTTCATCAAGGTATCCATGAATTTTAATTTGGTCTCATTTTCTGGGTCATAGAAAAAATAAGCTAAATCAGTATTTTCCAGTAAAAATTGTTGGTAATCACGCAGTTGCCCCACATGTTCATATTTGGGATAGGCATATTTGACAAAATCTACCTGCTTAAATTGGCTGAGTTTAAGCTGATTCGCTTCATTCCAATTTTCCCCGTGTGTTTCAAAATCAAAAATGGTAGCTAGGCTGAAATCATATTCATCTTTCATTTCATTTGCAACATCAAGAACCCAGGATTCAAATCCCAAATTCCCTGTAAAGACCAGCCATTTAAGCCCTTCTTCTGCTAAGTTTTCTAAATCTCTTCTAATCGCTTTCTTTATAATTTTTAACCTGATATCTTTTTCGTTAAAGACACCCAAATCAAAGCTAGAATAGCCCATAATTAAAGCTCTAGTCATTTTTACACCTTTCTTTATACTTTATGGTATAATAGAGTGATATTATTGTACCAATAAGGAGAATTATGGTCAACTATCCTCATAAAATTTCATCAAAAAAAAGTCAAACATCCATTTCTCAACCAAAAAATTTCGCAAATCGAGGAATGACTTTTGAAAAGATGATTAACGCTACCAACGACTACTATCTGACACATGGCATGGCAGTTATCCACAAAAAACCGACGCCTGTTCAGATCGTTCGAGTAGACTATCCTCAACGTAGTCGAGCCAAAATTGTAGAGGCCTATTTTAGACAAGCTTCCACAACAGATTACTCTGGCGTATATAGAGGACATTACATTGACTTTGAAGCTAAGGAAACACGACAAAAAAATGCTATTCCACTAAAGAACTTCCATCTTCATCAGATTCAACATATGGAACAAGTTCTGGAACAGCAGGGCATTTGCTTCGTTCTGCTTCATTTTTCTTCTCAACAAGAAACTTACTTGTTACCGGCACTTGATTTGATTCGCTTTTATCATCAAGATAAGGGTCAAAAATCAATGCCACTTGGATATATTCGGGAAAACGGATATTTAGTAAAGCAGGGAGCCTTCCCTCAAATTCCCTATCTCGACATTATCAAAGAACATTTACTAGGTGGTAAAACAAGATGAACAAACAAATTATTCTGCGATTCTTAAAGTATATGGGAATTACATTCCTTACCTTATTTATCGCTTTATTTCTATTAGGTGGTGGGGTCTTCCTCTACTTTGTTAGCAAGGCTCCAGCCTTATCTGAAAGTAAATTGGTTACGACAACTTCCAGCAAGATTTATGACAATAAGAACGAACTGATTGCTGACCTTGGATCTGAACGTCGCGTAAATGCTCAAGCCAATGAAATTCCCACTGATTTGGTTAAAGCTATCGTCTCAATCGAAGATCACCGCTTCTTTGATCATAGAGGGGTTGATACTATTCGTATCCTTGGAGCAACTCTGAGAAATCTCCAAGGTAGAGGGGGGCTCCAAGGAGCTTCAACCTTGACTCAGCAATTGATTAAATTAACTTATTTCTCTACTTCAACTGCTGATCAAACCTTGTCACGTAAAGCTCAAGAAGCTTGGCTAGCCGTTCAATTAGAGCAAAAAGCAACCAAGCAAGAAATCCTGACCTACTACATCAACAAAGTCTACATGTCTAACGGTAACTATGGAATGCAAACCGCAGCCGAAAATTACTATGGAAAAGACTTGAAGGATTTAAGTTTGCCACAGTTAGCACTCCTAGCCGGAATGCCTCAAGCACCAAACCAATATGATCCATATTCCCACCCAGAAGCTGCTCTAGAGCGTCGTAACTTGGTACTTTCAGAAATGAAGGGACAGAAATATATCAGTGCAGAAGATTACGAAAAAGCTATTAATACGCCTATCACTGACGGTCTTCAAAGCTTGAAGTCAGCCAATAGTTACCCAGTCTATATGGACAACTACCTCAAAGAAGTAATCGACCAAGTCGAACAAGAAACGGGCTATAACCTTCTTACCACAGGTATGGAAGTCTATACTAATGTCGACAAAAATGTTCAACAGAGACTTTGGGATGTTTATAATACAGATGAGTACGTTGCTTATCCAGATGATGAACTTCAAGTAGCTTCCACTATCGTGGATGTAACAAATGGTAAAGTTCTTGCTCAGTTAGGTGCTCGTCACCAATCAAGTAATGTATCTTTCGGAATCAACCAAGCCGTTGAAACCAATCGTGACTGGGGTTCTACTATGAAACCAATCACTGACTATGCTCCCGCTTTAGAATATGGAGTCTATGACTCTACTGCTTCTATTGTACATGATGTTCCTTATAACTATCCTGGTACTGATACTCCTGTCTACAACTGGGATCATGGTTACTTTGGGAATATTACAATTCAGTATGCACTCCAACAATCACGAAATGTCACAGCCGTTGAGACTTTGAATAAGGTCGGTCTAGATAGATCTAAAACCTTCCTTAATGGTCTGGGTATCGACTATCTAAGCATGCATTATGCAAACGCCATTTCAAGTAACACAACTGAATCCAACAAACAGTACGGTGCAAGTAGTGAAAAAATGGCTGCTGCTTATGCCGCCTTTGCTAATGGTGGTATTTACCACAAACCAATGTATATCAATAAAATCGTCTTCAGTGATGGTAGTGAAAAAGAATTTTCTGATGCTGGTACACGAGCTATGAAAGAAACTACTGCCTATATGATGACCGAAATGATGAAAACTGTTTTAGCTTACGGAACCGGACGTGGTGCTTACCTACCATGGCTTCCACAAGCAGGTAAGACAGGTACTTCTAACTATACTGATGACGAAATTGAAAAGTATATCAAGAACACTGGCTACGTAGCTCCAGATGAAATGTTTGTAGGTTATACTCGTAAGTATTCTATGGCTGTATGGACTGGTTACTCAAATCGTTTAACTCCAATCGTTGGAGATGGTTTCCTAGTTGCTGCTAAGGTTTATCGCTCAATGATATCGTATCTATCAGAAGATGATCAACCTGGGGATTGGACGATGCCAGACGGCCTGTTCCGAAATGGAGAATTCGTCTTCCAGAACAACGCGAAGAACACATGGAATAATTCAGCAACACAACAAACACAAACGGTAGAAACTCCAAGCACAACAGCTGAAAGTTCAACTACACAGGCAAGTACGACGGTTGGTCAACAACCCAATAATGCTCCAGCAACTGATCCTAATCAAGGACAAGCTGGCCAGGCTGTTCAACCGACACAACCAGTACAACCAACGCCACAAAATCCACAAGTTCAACAACCACAACAGTGAGATGAAAGAAAATCCTGAGAATAAAAACTCAGGATTTTTTCTACAAAAAAATTAGTTTGATAATCTTTGAATGTGAGGATAGGTTTCAATTCGTTTTCGATAAACCAAAAGAAGTTAGCGAATAACTAACTTCTTTTTATCTTATTTCACATGTTTTGCAAGTTCTTCTTGCGCTTTTTTATTGGATTCTTCTTTTTCTTTCATCCATTTATCTTGAGCTTTTTGGTATTCATCCACAGTGACTGCCTTGTCTTGAAGTTCCAAGTATTTGTATAGGAGCGGATCGCTTGTCCCCTTGTTACCAGAGAAGGCAAACGGCATCGTAAATGGTACCATCTTAGACAAGATTGGGCGACCAGTGAGTGATGTTGTTGGAATAATCAAGGCACTATCTGTCAACCAAGCTTGGGCTGTAGCATACTTATCATAACGTTTTGCTACATCTATTGTCTCATTTCCAGCTTCAGTTACCAATTTCTCATAGTCGTTCAGACCAACCTTCTTAGCTGCAGCATTATCTGTACCAGAATCAAAGCCAAAGTAGGTTTTAGTGTTTTCACCAACTGATGGTTTGATAATATCGAGGTAAGTAGATGGATCCGCAAAGTCTGGAGACCAACCAACATTATCTGAAATATCCCAATCTTCCCCAGCTGCTGTTTCAGCAAAGTAGGTAATATTCAAGACTTCATCTTTTTGTAGTTGTTGAATATCAATTACGACATTATCTGTACCCAAGGTTTCTTCAACCGATTGTTTGAAAGATTGAACACGTTGAACTTTTGTAGTTGCTGTCTGATCAACAGGCATGTCTAGGTGAATTGGGAAAGTCACGCCTTCTGCCTGTAAAGCTGACTTAGCCTTCGCAAATTCGGCCTTGGCTTTTTCAGGATTGTAGAGACCATCTTGGGCATCGGCCAGATTAACATCCTTCCATTCATCCCCATAGGTTACTAATTTTTCTTTGACCATATCGCCAAAGTTTTTCCCATCTGCTTGAACAAATGTTGGTGGCACAAAGAGATTACGCAAAATTTTGCTTGCACCACTGGCACCGTTCACTTGTGAAGCATAGGCCGTACGATCAAAACCAAAGGCAATAGCCTGACGGAAATCCTTGTTTAAGAGAGCCTTTTTAGTAGATGTCTTTTGTTCGTCGCTAGTCTTAGAAGTATATTTATAGGACTGACGATCAATATTTGTACCAACTAGATAAGTCGTAGAGTCTTGTTGGGTATAGACAATATTGTCCTTCATCGTTTTTTCAAGTTCTGCAAAACTTGCATTTGTAGGATAAAGTCTGGCTGCTGTAAGACTACCATCTTTAAAGTTTTCCGCAGGTTTGCTGGTATCTTGACCATCCCAGAATGACAATTTTATCTTATCAACATGAACATTATCTTTATCCCAGTAGTTAGGGTTTTTTTCAAATTCAACGGAAGATTTAGCCACAAGAGATTTTAACAAATAAGGACCATTATACAAGATACTGCTTGGATCTGTCGCTTTAGCAAAATCATCCCCTTTTGAGTTCAAAAACTCTTCATTAACTGGTGCCAAGACACCCATTGTTGTTTTAGAATTCCAAAAACTTTCAGGTTTGTTCAAAGTGTATTGGACTGTTTGATCGTCAAGGGCTTTAATTCCAACTTGAGAAAAATCTTTATTTTCTCCCTTAGCATAAGCATCTAGACCTTTAATCGAATCTTGTACCAAGTAAAGGGCTTCTGATTTCTTATCTGTCGCATATTTAAGACCTGTTACAAAGTCTTGAGCCTTGACAGGAGCATATTCTTCCCCTTCAGATGTGTACCACTTGGCATCCTGACGAATCTTATAAGTGTAGGTCAAACCATCTTTAGAAACTGACCAGTCCTCTGCCATAGAGGGAACAAGATTCCCATAACGGTCATTTTCAAGCAATCCATCAATGACGTTACTAGTAATGTTTGAAGTAGCTGCCTTGCTGGTTGTCAAATAGTTGAGATTATCTGGGTCTGTCTCGTAGGTAAATGCAAAAGTCTGCTCACCTTTAGTAGCAGAACCACCAGAACAAGCCGCTAAGACACCAGCTGCTAATAAAGTGACTCCCGCAAGAGCCAATACTTTCCTTGTTTTCATAGTATTCTCCTTTGTTTTTCTATCCATTATAGACCCTTTTTAAAGTCCTGTCAATAGAATTTTCAGAATTTTAGAAAATTATTTTTTAAACAATAGATTTGCAAAAATATGAATAATATCAAAAATACCTCAACTACATTAGGTAGTCAAGGAATTATTAATCATATTTGAAAATAGCATCTGAGAAACAGTTTTAATTCTTTAATCTAACTCATTTCTTACACACTGCAAAGCTGTTGTCATGAGAATATTATATCTATTATTTTCGTGGGGAGTTCATTAACGACCAGGATTCAAATTAGTTAATATCACTTTTTACTTCTTGTTTATAAAATTCTTTCAAGGCATCTTGCCAAGTTGGAATAACAAATCCAGTAGCTTTAGCTTTAGCCAGACTCATTGTTGAGTTTAACGGACGTTTAGCTTTTGCTGGAAATTGACTTGAATCTACTGGCTTGATTTCCACATCTGTATCTTTCAAAATTTCAACTGCAAAATCATACCAAGTTGTGTCTTCTGTTGCGTCATTCGATAAATGATAGTAACCAAATTCCTTGCAATTTTCAGCTAGATAAGTCATAAATTCAGCCAAGGTACGAGTCCAAGTTGGGCGACCATGCTGGTCATTTACAACCGTTAATGTCTTATGAGTTTTCGCAAGGTTTTGCATCGTAAAAACAAAGTTTTTACCGTAATTTCCAAATACCCAGGCAGTACGGATAATATAGAAATTAGACACATACTTCTCAACTAACTCTTCTCCCATGCGCTTTGTACGTCCATATTCTGTCTGTGGATCTGGTCGATCATCAACTTCCCACTCTTCTCCAACTGGTTTCTTACCGTCAAAGACATAGTCGGTGGAAATATAAACTAGGGTTGCACCATGCTTTTCAGATGCTTTTGCGACATTTTCTGTCCCCGTAACATTGATAGCAAAGTCTAATTCTTTCCCTTCATCCTCTGCTGCATCAACAGCGGTGTAGGCAGCACAGTGGTATACTAAAGTCGGTTTAACTTCTTCGAAAACTTTCTCAACCATTTCTTCATTTGTAATATCCATCTCAGCCACATCTACTGCTACGTATTCTTCATTACGATCATCTAATAAATAACGAAGTTCAGTTCCTAATTGGCCTTTTGCTCCTGTAATTAAAATCATCTCTACACCTTCCTAATCTGTAACTCTTCCCACTATAGCAATAAAAAGCAACTATTTCCTGCTTTTTATAATTTGATAATCTCCTGAGTTTTAGCATAATTGGCTTCAACAGCTTCTTTCTCTGCTTTCCACCATTCTTGGTTATCTGTATACCACTTGATTGTTTCCTTGAGACCAGATTCAAAATTAGTGAATTCTGGTTTCCAGCCTAATTCATCACGGAGCTTACTAGCGTCAATTGCATAGCGGAGGTCATGTCCTGCACGGTCAGTTACATGATCATAGGCATCTGCATCTTGGCCCATTTCCTTAAGGATAAGTTCCAAAACTTCCTTGTTGTTCTTCTCACCATCAGCCCCGATTAAGTAAGTTTCACCGATTTGACCTTTTGTCAAGATTGTCCAAACTCCCGAAGAATGATCATTGGTATGAATCCAGTCACGAACATTCTTACCTTCACCATAAAGTTTTGGCTTAATTCCACTTAGGATGTTGGTAATCTGACGTGGGATGAATTTTTCAATGTGTTGATAAGGACCGTAGTTATTTGAACAGTTAGAAATCGTTGCCTTGACACCAAATGATCGTACCCAGGCTTTTACAATCAAGTCTGAAGCGGCCTTGGTTGATGAGTATGGAGAGCTAGGATTGTATTTGGTATCAGCAGTAAATTTCTCACCTGGACCTTCACCATGTCCTGGCAAATCCTCGCGTAGAGGGAGGTCTCCATAAACTTCATCTGTAGACACATGATGGAAGCGAATATCATATTTGCGAGCAGTTTCCAAAAGAGTATAGGTTCCGATGAAGTTAGTATGTATAAACGGTGATGGATCATTCAGTGAATTGTCATTGTGACTTTCCGCTGCATAATGAACGATAGCATCTGCTTGAGCAGCCAACTTGTCTACCAACTCCGCATCAGCAATATCTCCAACAACCAACTCAACACGATCACCTAAAATTTCTTCAATATTAGCGCGATTTCCAGCATAAGTCAACTTGTCTAATACTGTCACGTGAACATCTGGAAAGTTCTTGTAAACATAATGAACAAAGTTAGAACCGATAAAACCTGCTCCACCTGTCACGATAATTTTTTTGTATTCAGTCATAGTCTTTCCTTTTTTACAAATCTTCTTTTTTCAAAGGTTTTACATCCTTAAGTAGTGGATGATTTTTATCAGCTTCTGAAACCTCTGCTTCAGCAAGATTGGCCCACTCAATTCCTAATTCTGGATCTGCATAATTGACAAAGGCATATTTAGATTTCAAATCTAATGCCCAATAATCGTTGACCAGATAGCTATAAGAGACTGTATCTGATAGAACCTGAAATCCATTAGCTACACCACGGGGAACAAAGATACCCTTACTAGCATCAATTACTGTTTGATAGGTATTTCCGAATGTTTCTCCCTCACGTAGATCAACCCAAGAACCCAGTACTTTCCCACCATCTGCTACAGAGATGTACTTATCCCAAGGTTCTGCATGCAAGCCACGAAGAACATTTTTACGTGAGAAGGATACATTGTTTTGCAATTTTCCTTCTGCAAAAAAGGACTCTGGGAAACCTAGTGGGAGCATTTTTTCCTTCTGAAAATTTTCCTTAAACCAACCACGATTATCGCCATGAACAGGGATATCAAATTCCAACATACCGGGAATAGCTTCAACCTTACGAGCTACAAGCGTCTTACCAAAAAAATTATCTGTCATCTATGCTTCTCCTATCAAACGGAGCAAATATTGTCCGTATTCATTTTTCTTAAGAGGTTGCGCCAACTTTAATACATCCTCACGGCTGATATACCCCATACGATAAGCAATTTCTTCTAGATTTGCAACTTGAAGATTTTGCATACGTTGCACTGTTTCAATATACTGTGAAGCTTCCAGTAAACTTTCATGAGTTCCTGTATCCAACCAAGCAAAGCCACGTCCCATCAGCTCAACAGATAGGTCTCCGCGTTCTAGATATGCTTTATTTACGTCTGTAATTTCCAATTCACCACGAGGGCTTGGTTTAATATTTTTGGAAATTTCTACAACATCATTATCATAGAAATAAAGGCCGGTCACTGCATAATTGGAACGAGGATGTTCTGGCTTTTCCTCAATAGAAACAGCATTCATCTCCGCATCAAACTCCACAACACCAAATCTTTCAGGATCCTTAACTTGATATCCAAAAACAGTTGCACCTCTCTCCTTATTAGCAGCCTTCTGAAGCATTTTAGATAGACCAGGACCATAGTATATATTATCTCCTAGAATTAGGGCGACACTGTCATTTCCAATAAATTTTTCACCGATAATGAAGGCCTGAGCCAATCCATCGGGACTAGGTTGTTCCGCATAAGAGAGATTAATTCCTAACTCCGAACCATCTTGAAGCAGTTCTTTAAAGCGAGGTAAATCATGAGGAGTAGAGATAATTAAAATATCTTTGATACCAGCTAACATCAATGTTGAAAGCGGGTAGTAAATCATCGGTTTATCATAAACCGGCATCAGTTGTTTTGATGCAGCTCGAGTCAAAGGATACAAGCGAGTTCCTGAACCTCCTGCAAGAATAATACCTTTCATAATCGAACTACCTTTCTATATTAAATTAGAATTTTTTCATTAGTAATCAGAGACAAATGACACATTACTTATTGAATTTAAACCAATTATTTAATTAATTTATCTAAAGCTGTTTTCAAATAATATCCTGATCTTATATTATTTCCTACCTTTTGTGCATTTTCTACTAACTCTTGATATTCTTCTTCCGAAATACTATTGATTGTTTCTTGTATATCAAACAAAGAATCAACTGTAATACCACAATTATTCTTTAAGACAAAATGAGACAAAGCAGATTCCTTCCAAACAATGATAGGGAAACCAGAAGCCAAATAAAGTGACGCTTTATGAGAATTGTTATAGCGTAGATACTCTCCAAAAAATCCACTACAAGTCTCAGAACTGTCACCATCCCAAACTAAACCAAAACTTCCTTCCAATACTGATGGAAGTTCATCTGGAAGAAATGAACCAAAGTAGGTTTCATTAGATAACTTCCTAGACTCATCAAATCCAACACCATATAAATTAAATTGTGGTTCTATAGGTAATGAGTACAGATATGCTGCTTTATCTTGTGATAAATTTCCTGCAACAATTATTGGTTGTTCTTTTCTTAAACTAGTTTTTTCTATAAAATCTGGAATTAAATAATCAAAGATTTCTAAATTAGTAATTTTTTCTCCAATAACTCCTTTATTGACTAATACTCCTTTCATTACTTTATTATGAGCAATAATACCATTTACATAATGTAAAGAAGATCCCTCCGTAACTTTCATACGTAATTTCATTCTAAAAGGTAATGTTTCATCATTTACAAAACGTAAAGTTTCTAAATCATGAATCAGAAAATAGGTTTTAATACCTTTTTTTCTAAGGAATTTTAGTAAATTACTAAATAGTAAGGAATGGTGTAATAATGGAAATTGGATAACAATCTCATCGCCTCTTTTTAAAAGTTTGAATGCTTTTGATAGTGCTTGATATTTATGTATCTGTGCCTTGAGTACATTCATTTTATACCAATCATCAACCAATACTCTTAAAGGGATATATCCCAACTCATTTAACACAGTTTCAACATCATTACGTGCCTTATTGCCAGCATTTTTTTGGTTAACATCATTTAAAAATTCTTCTTTTAAGTAGTATTTCATATTTTACCTTTCATTTTTCAAAAGATGACTTTTCTGGATAGCGTTCTGCTAATAATTTTTTGAAAAGTATAATACTTCTTTCATCAATATTAATACTATCATTCACACATAGTAGTTTTCGCTTCTTATTTCCAAAAATTTTCTTCAGCTTATCAATTTGATTTAGCTCAATTGATTCACCCATATTTTTTGAAATTGGATAAAACTCATTACTTTCAATTTGCCAGTGCTGACAAATATACTGATTCACATCCACCCCATAATTTCTGAATTGATTCCGTGACGTTCTATCCAATACCTCCGACTCGATTTTCCAAAGATGAGCTAAAGTACTCTTTTTCATTGGAACTGGAAGATGTTGATTTACATACCCCGTAGGGCCCCATGGAAGTAATAAGATATTCTTCAATATTAAAGCACCATATCTATAATTAAAAAATTTCCAAGGCGAAGACTTTAAGGCTTGCTTTTTGGGGAAATGACGATAAATCAATTCAACGTTATTATGATAAGTGTTTGTATACGAGGACCATGGAACTAAAGCATCGTAAACTGCTAAAAGCCTCGGTTTATTATTTTTGAAGAAATCT
The DNA here is from genome assembly GCF_047464035.1 of Streptococcus mitis. Lineage (GTDB taxonomy): Bacteria > Bacillota > Bacilli > Lactobacillales > Streptococcaceae > Streptococcus > Streptococcus mitis_DX. The sequence continues at coordinate 94,863 of NZ_JASHCQ010000003.1, read as the reverse complement.
GAAGGCTTTACATCTTTTATCAAATACATGTCATCGTTAAAATAAATAAAATTTTCAGACAAGCCTTCAATTCTATGAAGATTTAACTCAATAGTCGCAGAATTAAAAGTTGGAAGATAGGATTCTGGAATAAATTCCTTATGTGATATAAATCTCAACTTTGGATGACTAAGGTTCAGCCAGCTCGGCTTTTGACCATTCGTAATTAAATAAATATTATTGACCCACGGTGCATGTCTCTCAATCATACGAAACCAATACTGAAAAATTCCATATTCTCGATAACGCTGTTCACCATCAGCGTCTGCATTTAACGATTCCTTTTGACTAGTTACTCTTTGTTTTTCCTTAATAAAGTTAGGATCATTCCCATCTACCCATAAAACAACAATATCAATTTTATCCTTCATTATCTTTGTTAAACTCTTCCTCTACAACATGTAGGGCACGTTCAATGACCACATGCATGTCGTAGTATTTGTAGTCTGCTAAACGTCCGCAGAAAATCACCTTATCATTCTGTGCTGCTTCTTCTTGATACTTAGCAAACATAGCATTGTTTCTCTCATCATTGATTGGATAATAAGGTTCATCTCCTCGTTTCCAATCTGCTGGGTACTCACGAGTAATGACCGTTTTATCTTGTGTGCCGTACTCAAAATGTTTATGCTCAATAATACGAGTATAAGGAATTTCTCGTTCTGTATAGTTTACAACTGCGTTTCCTTGATAGTTTTCTTCATCTAGAACTTCATGCTCAAAACGAAGACTACGGTATTCTAACTCACCATGTTTATAATCAAAGTATTGGTCAATCATCCCTGTAAAGACAACTTTTTCAGCAGAAGCTTCTAATTCTTGACGATTGGCAAAAAAGTCAACTCCAAGTTCTACTTCCACATCCTTCAGCATATTTTCGATAATAACGTTGTACCCTCCAATTGGAATCCCTTGATAACGGTCGTTAAAATAATTATTATCAAAGGTTAAACGAACTGGTAAACGTTTAATGATAAACGGTGGAAGGTCAGTCGCAGAACGTCCCCATTGCTTTTCAGTATATCCTTTAATCAATTTTTCATAAATATCTAGACCGATCAACTTAATAGCTTGCTCTTCCAAGTTTTTAGGTTCAACGTCCTTCATATGAGCCGTTTGCTCAGCAATCTTATTTTTCACTTCTTGAGGAGTTTTTGTCCCCCACATAGCATAGAAAGTATTCATATTGAAAGGTAGATTATAAAGGCTACCCTTATAATTAGCTACAGGCGAGTTGATATAGTTGTTAAATTCAGCAAATTGATTAACATAATCCCAGACTTTCTTATTAGAAGTATGGAAGATATGAGCACCATATTTATGAACATTAACACCTTCTACATTCTCACAATAGATATTCCCACCAATGTGATCACGTTTATCAATAACTTTTACTTTTTTTCCACGCTTGGTTGCTTCATAAGAAAAAATTGCTCCAGACAAACCAGCACCAACGATTAGATAATCGTACATATTACACTCCTTTATTTTTTAATAATTGTTGTTTTAACTTACTTAAATCGATTACTTTAAAAATCAAAATCAAACTAACATAAATTATTGCTCCCAGAACAGCATATAGTCCCACATTAATCATCGCTGATACATTTAGGAATTGTTTTATAAATAGTAGGATACCATACATAACTCCAGATGAGATTATAATTTTGATTAATGAACCTATAATGGGCACCTCTCTCAAATAAGAACGAGTATAGAATAACTGTATCAACCATACTAGTACCTCTGTTAAAACAGATACAATTGACGCACCTATATAGCCCAGCTTTGGAAGCAAGAGAAGATTTAAGCCCACACTAACAATAGCAGGAATTGTTGTTGACAGCATAAATTCTTTATTTTTATTATGAGGTATCAAAATTTGAATCCCCATAATATTGGTCCAACCAATAAAGAACATTCTAAAAATCATAATTGCTATCGCATAACGTGCCTCTTGAAAATCTTGCCCGAGGAAAAAGGTAACAAAATCATCATTTACAATTAACATTCCTGCCATAATGGGGAAAATTACCAAATTATAAATTAGAAATGACATCTCATGCATTTTGTTAACGGCTTTATGATCCCCTGATGATAAAAGATTTGAAACTCGTGGCAACATGACACTACCTAACGAAGTCACTAGTGTTAATAAAATATTAACAAGTCTCCAAGCTTGGTCATAAATACCTACATCTCTTGCTGAAGCAAGAACCCCAAGCATAGTGCTATCTAATGTCACATAAAGCGATATAGCAATCTGAGGTAGGAATAATAAGATGACTGGCTTCAAATGCCGTTTAGCATACAGCAAATCGAAGTGTGGTTTCCCAATAAATTCTTTTGCTGGTAACCACATACTTAATTGTCCTAACAATTCAAAAGTGGTTAGTAAAAAAACATATAAATATAAATCATTTGATGATCTTATGAATAGAAAAATAGAAATAACACCAGCTAATTTCACCGTAATATTTCTTACTGTAATCTTTCGAAAATTCTCTAAACCTTGAAATAACCATGAAATATCTAAAGCTTTAGAAATCAAACTAAAACCTAAAATATAAGCCACAGGATTTTTCATAGTAGGTAAAATAAGACATAATACAACATACAGCACAAAAGAAAAAATAGCTGCCCCTAGCTGTAGAGTATAAATGCCCCAAAAATTCCTACAAATGTCTTTCTTATTACTTGAGATTTCCTTGGTAGCATAGTTAGCTACTCCTAAGCTAGCTAGCAAAAGAAAATAGGTAACAATAGAGCTGAAGAAGCTATAGGTTCCTAAAGCTTCTGATGAAAATACCCTCGTAACGTATGGAGTTGTGATGATAGGTAGTATTATGAGTAGTAACTGATAAGAAAGATTATAAGCATAATTTTTTATTATTTTCATAGTCTTACTTCTCTTTTTTCCTTATTTTGGATATCATACAAATTAGCAAAAATTGTAAACATAAAAATATTGTATCCTGGTCTTATCCAGAAAGCTTCAATCATACAGTTAATTGTAATAAGAGATAATAGGGCTAGAAATAAATATTTTTTTTGCTTATGAACTTTTTTTGAAGCAAACACATAAATCAATACTAGCAATACAACAGGAATTAATCCATAATAAAATAACATTTGGATATAAGATGAATCAACATAGTTATAACTGTGAACCGACTCGGTGGTCCCACCATAGCCAATAAACTTTACTCCAGCTTTACCAAATAAAGGTAAACCATATGTATCCAGTGCATTTTTACCTAAAAACAATCTCATACTAAACAGATTATTTAAATTCACATAGAACGAAGAAGACCATGTGAAAAAGTAGGAAACATAAAACATGAAAGCAGAAAAAATAAGAGCAAAATATGGCATTATACTGTATACTCTATATTTTCTTTCTTTAGTGTAATACATGATTATGAAAATCAAAGTTGCAGCAAGTATAGATAATACATTTAGTCGCGCATCACAAAATTTTAGTATAAAAAATGCTAAAGATAATCCTACAATCGTTCTCAAAAATATATATTTTTCTCTAAGTAAGTAACCCCAAGCAATAAATAAATAAAAACAGTGAGAAGCAAAATCAGTTGGATAAATAAATCCAAATGAATTTCTAACTACTAAACTAGAGGAGCGGATTTGAGCAAATTGTAAATTAGGTACTACTCCTAAAATTGAAAGTAGAAAGATTAACAAAACAATTGTACCTGATACACCCACATATGTTTTCAAAACTACATCAACATCTACTTGGTACAATAGTATAATCAACAATGAATAAAGAAGAAAATTGGTCCCACCTGTACGTAAAAATACTATAATACTTGTCAGTATCAACAAGATACTGGATACAATATAAAATGAACTAAATTTTTTTATAAATAAAAATCTAAAAATCAATAATAAAACTACACATATTAATAAAACCACAGGAATATTAGGTAGTGTCCTATTTAACATTGTAGTCGTAATAGTATCATATCCAGTAATTATGGTCAGTACAAAAATAACCAAAAGGTTCTCAAATTTAATTTTTAACATAATATCCTTTTTACTGTTAATGCTTATAGCCAGAATTATTTAAAAGCAATCTTGCGTAAGATTGGATTCATTTTCATTTTTTCAATAAATATAACGATCTGAAATTTTTTTCTGGTGAGAAGATCAATGCTCAATCTCCGAAGAAATAAAGAAAAGTTTCTTTGTCTCAACAACTCCTTATAAGATCCAATAATTTGCTCTCCATTATTCAAAAAAATACTTTCAAATGCCTCATTATCAACTAAAGATTGTAATAATTCTATTTTTTTTTGTCTTCTCAACTTTAAATTTGAAATTTGAAAAGCTGCACTGACAACTATTTTAGTCTTAATTTCTTGAATTAATGTGGCATCTTCTAATTGGAACTGTTCAAGCAATTTATGTAATTCTTGAAGTTCCTCTAATTGAATTTCAATTCTCCTAGGATGAAAACTGGTTAATGCTGAACCATTTCTACCAGCAATATAATTATAGAGTGTCGAATCAATAAATAGAATAGTATTTAAATGTCGATAAACTTGAAAATTGAATAAAGTATCTTCTCCTATTTGTTTATTAGGAAACCTAATATCATGCTTTAAAATAAATGTCTTGTTATAGATTCTTGACCAAACATTATACATCATATCAGTTTTGAATAATTCTATAAATTCATTTCTAAATTCATTCTTTCCAAGAAAACCACAATGTGTATAAAAATGAGGGCGACAAGACAATACAGTATTCCTATTTTCTTTAATTTCATTGTAGCCAAAACAAAGAACATCCCATTTTTGTTTTAAATTAGAAGAAATCTTCTCAAAGAAATTATCTGACAAAAAATCATCCGGATCCATAAAATATAAATAATTTCCCTTCGATAAAGAAATACCTAAATTCCTAGCTTCTGCCACTCCGTTATTTTCGATGTGACTAACAAAAACATTTGAAAAATTACTTTGGTACTCATCACAAATCGCACCACTTTTATCACTTGAACCATCATTAATTAGCAGAATTTCATATGTGATTGATGATGGTTGCAAAAGTATTGAATCTAGACCCCTTCTTAAATAATTTTCAACATTATATACTGGAACAATAATGCTCAAATCTATATTATTCATTTACTCTTCATCCTTAACTTATGTCGAATAAAACCTAATGTCCATTTTTCTCTCTTAAACTTTTTTAAAAATGTTGACTTAACATATTCCCAATAAAATCTATTATTTGTTACTTTTTCAATCTCTTGTATAGAAATTTTATCTCCAACGACTAGTCGGTTAGGTATAACATAAAATGAATCGACAACCTCAAACTCTGGACATTCAATCGTCCTTTTTTGGAAATGTGCATATAATGGATGTTTAACGACTAGCTTATTGTCTTCAATTTCAATACTTTCAAGTCCATTCTTTTCTGACCAAAAATAATAGCGTTTAGGTTCATTTTCACCATATTCTCGAAATGAGAAATGACTAATATCGATATCATGAAAGAATTTATCTTGCAGTTGTTTGAAATTATTTTTTTCAAAAATCTTTTGGATACCATCTGCCTCATCAAAAATAAAAGTTTGCTCATTAGTGAAGATATTATGATAATCTAATCGATAGTTTAAACCTCTACCAGACATGAATACATGATTAACTTCTTGTGAATTTTTAAATATTTGGAGGTGACCCAAAAGACCATATCGAGCATAATCATTCTCAAAAAAGCTATGCTTTTCCAGAAATTGATAAATATCACCAAGTAAGACATCTGTATCACAAAATCCCCAGTAATCATACTCTTTTAATTCTTCTTCAAAAATAAGCCCGTAGGCAACCTTATAGTCACATAATTTATACGGAGTTTTGAGAGAAATTTCAAAATCAAATTTAGACTGTACTTTTTTTCTTAAATCATCAAACGAAAGAGTCTTAAATTCAATATTATCAGCGTTTAAAACTTCAAATTGGTCAACATTTTGATCCGTATAAATTAAGAAATCAATCTTTTGATTACGTTTGGCGGTCAACAAAAAATAAGGGAAAAACTTTGGAAGTTTTCCAAAATATGGAATAATGAGTCTTATCTTTTTCATTTACTTAAATCCTCTCCGCCCTTATTCAACCAGGTAACAACATTAAAATAGCGGTGGTAAGTTTTCAAATCAATCCCAACATGTCCTTGCTTCTCTGCTGATTTGAAATGAACTAAGGATAGTAGATCAATATAATTCTTAGAAGAGAAGATAACCTTACTCTTGTATGGAAGCTCTTCGAACTCTTTCATCAATTCATAAGTACAAGCATCATTATCATTGAACTTAAAATACAAATTATCCCAATGAATTCTTTCTAAACGACGGTTCCATTTTTGAGTTGCTTCTTTCTCATCTGCATAATGTAAAAAATGTAATTCGATATCGTCTAAAAGGGCAAGTGGATAAGCATTATCAAAGTCTTTAATGTATTTCGATTCTTTAACAAATTTCAAGGGGATATTTCCACTCAAATAGTGTTTTAAATTCTTGAGCATCTTGATGTAATCAGGAGAGAAAACAAACATCCCTACAAATGGCGTTTGATAAGGTAAGCCCAATTCCTGATAGACTTTTCCAGCCCAACAATTATCACAAATGATAGTAAAATTTTTATTCCTAAGTCTTCTTCTAGGAATAAAATTAGTAATTGGGTATACAATTGGTTTTAATTTATTCTTAATTTTTTCAATATTCATCTTAGTATTTCTTATATAGCTCTGAGAAATTACGAATATAACTTTGTAATGAGAAAAGTTCTTTTTGACGTTTGACCGATGCCTTGCCAAATTGCTCTCTCTTCTCAGTCTTCTCAACTAATTCTTGAATGACCTTCGACAATTCTGCAGGCTGATTTGGAGTAGCTAGGAGACCATTTTCCCCCTCCTTAACCATTTCACAGACACCACCATGACGATAACCAACTACAGGTTTGCCACAAGCCATAGATTCTAGGACTACTGTTGGTAGAGGATCTGGATTAGTACTTGGCAAGACAAAGATATCAAACATATTATAGAGCTCTGTCGTCTTACTATAATAGTCGATACGCTTGATTTGTCTAGCTACTGGTAAGGCTGATATAGCTTTTTCCAACTCATCAACACGCCACTCTTCACCCTCAAATGCACTACCAGCCAAAAAGGCAACTGCTTTTGGATTAGCCTTCAAAATTGGAGTCACAGCTTCTAAAAAGTCGCCTTGCCCTTTCCAGGCATTAACTCGACCAATCATACCGATGACAAGAGAATCTTTTGCGATACCAAACTGTTCACGGGCGGTGTTGGCATCCATTTCATGATAGACGGCATTGTCAACGCCATTATAGATAACTTGAACTTGGTCATTTTTTACAAAGCGAGACTGCTTAACGTGGTTAGCTACAGCATTTGAAACCGTCACAATCGTATCAGCATAACGTCCCATCAAAAAGTTGATGAAATCTGAGATTGCTTTTGGTTTCACAATAATTTCATGCACATGCCAAATTAAAGGAAGTTTCAATTTACGTTTGAGATAAATCCCCTCAAGTACTGCAGTAGTATTGTTGTGAAGGAGAGTAATTCCATTTTCCTTAGCGTATTTGGAGATTTTCTTTGAATAACGATTATATGAGCCAAAATACTCAAGAATCCCCTTAGGATTAAAATATTTACGACGCAAGATTGGATAATCGATAACTCTAACTTTAGCACCAACACTCTCCAATGCACCAACTAAGACACCATCATTCGGTAAAATAACGTGTACTTCAAATTCGTCTTTATTCAAACCTTTAATAAGCTCCAACAAAACCTTGTCAGCGCCATACATTTCGGCACCAGCGTGGAGATATAAAATTTTCTGCATTTCTAACCTTTAAATAATTTCTCGTAGTCTGTAACAATCTTTTCCCAAGTGAAAGCATCCGCAATTCTCTGATTTGATTGTCTATCTAACTCATCAATCATTTTTGCATCGAATTGTTCAACTTTCTCGATTACTTGTGAAAGCTCATCTTTTTTCCAATAAATCGCACTTTGCTCCCCAACTTCTCGGTTAAAACCAACATCTAGCAACAAATTCAGTTTTGTTGATGCTAGAGCTTCTAGTAGAGAAGGGTTTGTCCCCCCAACCTCATGCCCATGGAAATAGGCAAAAGCATTTTCACGAATGTACTTGAGCAACTCTTGGTCATAGACTGTACCGACAAATTTGACCCTAGGATCTTTATCAAAACCAGTATCCTGTAACAACTGATCGTAAAATTTATTCTGCTCCACATTTGTGATGAGGACAAAGTCCTTCTTGGACTTGGACTTGATAAATTCACGAATCATGGTTTCGTAGTTGTTTTCAGGGACGAATCGTCCCACCACTAGATAATAACCATTTTCGTTAATTCCTTTTTCCTGATACCAGTTCCGAACCTTTGTGTCTTCTGCTTTCAGATTTGAAGGAGCAGTATCAGTACCATAGGCAATATAGGTGGTCTCTGGTTGATACTGTTTATAGTCCTCCTGAATATATTGTTCAATATTTTTGCTATCGCATACCAGTAAATCAGCATGCTTGACCATGAGTTGCTCTGATAATTTCCAGTACTTACGAACTGGCATGCTCCACTTTGCTCGCAACCATTCATGGCCATCTGGATTCACAAGCAAGGTGCCCCCAATAGCTCGAATTTTTCTCTTAATTCTTGAAATAAAAGGACCAATACGACAAGCCAGAATGTAAAAAATGGGAGCTTCGTCCTTGTTTTCCTTAGCCAATTCAATAGCCTTGTTGACTGCTGCAATATCGTAAGCGATGGCGCGGGCTGGTCCGATATTGGGCACATCAACATTGAAACAAATGGCTCCATTATGCTCAAACCGGTCTTCCGTGATACCAGACTTGGCTGAATTTTCACGCATACAAGCAACATAATATTGTATGTTGCTGTCTTTTTGGTATTCGGTTAACTTTTCAACAAAGGTTTCAAACCCTCCATATTTGGCAGGAATTCCTTTTGAACCAATGATATAAACTGATTTTCTCATATCACTCCTACTTTATTTTATAATAAAACAAAAATTACTTCGCTCCATTTTTCATAAATACCACTTTAATAGTTTTTAGTAAAATTTCAATGTCTTTCCAAATTGTCCAACCATCTAAATAAGTAATGTCTAATTTTACTACATCATCGAAGTTTGTAATATTACTTCTACCACTAATCTGCCAAAGGCCTGTAATTCCTGGTTTAAAACTGAGACGACGTTTTTGTTCCGGTGTATACGTCATATACTCATCTAAGGTTGGCGGTCTAGTACCAACTAAACTCATATCACCTTTTAGAACATTCCAAAATTGTGGCAATTCATCTAGACTCGTCTTTCTAATAAAGTGCCCAATCTTTGTAATTCGTGGATCGTTTTCAATCTTAAACATTCCACCCTGCATCTGGTTCTGACTCATCAATTCCTTCTTGATTTCCTCCGCATCTACTCTCATAGAACGGAATTTATAAAATTTAAATACTCGTCCATTTCTACCAACCCTATCTTGTACAAAAATAGCAGGGCCTCCATCTCTTTTTATCAGAGGAACAAGAAAAATAGACACCAGACCACAAATAATCAGACCAACCAAGGAGCCAATAATATCTATAACACGTTTAAGAGCAACATCACTTGAACGATAGAAGGTTGTTGAAAAATTAACAACACTAGAATTTCCAAAACGTTGAATCCCTTTTTCACCATTAGTTACAAATTCTAAAGCCGCTATATTGACAGCTACTGGCACACCCATCATTTCAAATTGAGAAACAAAATCTGCAATTAAAAATTTTTCACTTGGGAGATTAATCACCACTTGATCTACGACTGATCTCGTAGCATAGGTTACTAAGTTATTCAATGTAACGATTGTAAAATTCGAAGATTCAAAATGCTCATCATCTACAATACAAACAGCTGAAACATAGCCATACTCATAAGTAGACAGTTGCTGTAGGACTCTCTCAACTCGTGCACGTGTGGTCACTAGCAAGATACACTGAGTGTATTTTTTTTGACGTGATAGATATTTCCAAATCTTACGAATCCAAATATTAACAACCATTAGCATAATTGAATTTACAGCCACTATGCATAATAGATTAGCTAATGATAAATATGGTATATTTGGTTCTAAAATAGGAAAAACTATACAGGATAAGAAAATATAAACCAGTATATATTTTAACGTTTGTATACATTCCTCTGCAAGGGTCCGGTACTTGAAATTTGTACTATATGCAGTAATGTAGTAAGAAATAGTGTGAACCACCATCAGAAATACCAGAAGTTCATGACTAGCTAATACAAACGATAACAGATAAATTGGAAACAGTTGTATTATGAGAATCTCTAGTTTTCGAATATTTGATACTTCTCTCAAAACTACCTCCTAGGTAACTCTACCTACTTCTTTTTCCCATAATTTCCATAGGAACCATAGGCTCCATAGGCTCCATAACCGCCATAAGCTCCATATTTTTCAACTTCGGTGTTGAATTTATTTAGAACCACACCTAAAAAAGGAGTTCCTGTTTGTTCTAACTGTTCCTTCGCCTTTAAGATATCACGTCGTTTTGTCTCTCCAGCTGCCGTAACCAAGATAGAAGCGTCACATTTTTGTGTAATGATAGCGGCGTCAATAACCATCCCAATCGGTGCAGTATCCACAATGACATAGTCAAAATACTTACGCAAGGTATCAATCATGGTATGGAAATTTTCACTCTGCAGGAGGGCCGTTGGGTTAGGTGATATCGGTCCTGCCTGAATAACAAATAGGTTATCAATATTGGTATCACAGAGACCATTTGAAAGATCAGTAGTTCCAGCTAAGAAGTCAGTTAACCCAGTAATTTTTTCCCTTGACTTGAAGACACCAGACATAACTGAATTACGGATATCCGCATCAACTAGCAATGTTTTATAGCCTGCACGCGCGAAAGCCCAGGCGATATTAGTTGACGTTGTCGATTTTCCTTCACCAGGTTTGACAGATGAAATAGCAAGAACTTTTAAATTATCACCACTCAATTGAATATTGGTACGCAAAGCATTATAGTGTTCTTCAGCTTTTTTAGCAAAATCTAAACGCTTTTTTGAGATTTCTAATGTTGGCATGTTTTCTCCCTTACTTTAACTTATCCAAATCTGGAACAATTCCTAAAAGTGCAACCTGCATGACTTCTTCGACATCTTCTGGTCGTTTGACACGATCGTCCAATAATTCAAGCAATACGACTGCAACAACCATCACTGCTCCACCTACTAGGAAAGCAAGCGCAGTATTTCGACGAATATTAGGTGAGGATGGTGCTATTGCTGGTCTAGCTTCCTCTAATGTTGTTACATCAGATACACGAGTTACCTTAATGATTTTTTCAGCTGCCACTTCACGAAGAGCATTTGCGATACGACTTGCTTCTTCTGGTTGATCATCCTTAACAACGATCGATACGATACGAGTATCTACCGGTACTGTCACCTGAATTTTCTTAGTTAGTTCTTTAACTGTTTTCTCTAATTTAAGATTTGAAATGACTTTTTCCAGTACATCTTGCGAAAGGATAATTTCCTTATAGTCTTTTACAAGATAGGTACCTGCCTGCAAATCCTGATTCGTCAACCCTGTATTTTCAGATTGATTGCGACTAACAACATAGATTCGTGTTGTACTAGCATATTCCGGTTTCAACACAAAACTACTCAAGCCAAATGCAAGTAACGCTGTCACAACCGCAGTTAGTATGATAGCGAGTTTCTTCTTCCAAAGGATTTTAAATAATTGAACAACATCAATTCCGATTTCTTTATTTTCTTTCATGTCAACTCCTAAATAATTTGATCTGCCAAGATAAAGCGAGGATTTTCGATAAATAATTCTCTCGCCTTTCTTTCACCGTATTGTTTTGAGACGATCTCATAAGCTTCTTTCATGTAAGGCGGTCTTTGGTCTAAATTGTGCATATCGCTCGCCACAAAATGTACCAAATCACGCTCTAGGAAATAGCGAGCTCGTTTCTTCATAAATTTATATTTATCCCCAAATAACTTTGGTTTTAAAATACTTGAGCTATTGATTTGAGTGTAGCAGCCCATGTCAATCAACTCTTTTACCCGTTTTTCGTTATTTTCTAATTCATGGTAACGTTCAATGTGGGCAACTACAGGCGTTATCCCAAGCATGAGAACATTGCTCAAGGCAGTATGGATTTCCCTGTAAGGGGTAGCCATACTAAACTCAATGAGAGCATAGCGTGTCCCATTGAGACTTGGAATCACCTGTTTTTCTAACTTCTCAAGCACATCATGGGTATAATAAATTTCTGCTCCATAGAGAATGGTCAAATCTGGAGCCACTTCCTTGGCTAACTCCTTCACTTCTTGGAAGTTTGTCTCTATCGTCTCCTCAGGAGTTTCAAACATTCCTTTTCGTCTATGCGATGTCGATACAATAGTCCTTACACCTTGTCTATAGGCTTCTGTCAAAAGCGCCTTGCTTTCTTGCTTAGTTTTCGGACCATCATCCACACCAAATACGATATGCGAATGAATATCAATCATTTTGTCTTATTTCCCTTCCATCACATCATTGATTGCAGCCTTGACTGACTCTAAACTGCTGTCACTAATTTCCATCATGTAGAGGCTACTCTCAGGCATGGCATAGGATGGTAAATCCATACGCCCTGTTCCTTTAAGATCTTGCGAATTGATCTTATACGTTCCACCACTCTCAAGTTGGGCATTGACCAAGTTCATCATGGTTTCAAGTGGCATATTGGTTTGAATCGAATCTTGCAGCCCTTTTATAATACTGTCATAATTTTTCAAAGCTTCCGTAGAGGTTAATTTTTGCAGAATTGCAACAATGACCTTTTGCTGGTTACGGCCACGATCCCGATCACCATCTGCCAAAGAATAGCGCTCACGCACAAAGCCAAGAGCTTGCTCCGAATCAAGATGAACATTCCCTACAGGAAAATGAAACTTACCATGCAATGATGTAAAATCCTGATCATTATGAACATCAACCCCACCAAGGAGATCTATCAACTTCAAGAAAGAAGTGAAATTCAAACGAGCATAATAGTTCAAGTCAATACCGTAGAGATTTTCCAGGGTATGAATTGAAGCATCTACCCCATAAATCCCCGCATGGGTCAACTTATCTTTTTGGTTGTTGCCACCATCTGCAATTGGAACATAGGAATCACGTGGTGTCGTTGTCAAGAGAATCTTTTTCGTTTCACGATTCACTGTCATAATGATATTGACATCCGAACGAGAAACTGAGCTAATTGGACCGTAAGTATCAATTCCGCTGATATAAACGTTGAAACTGTCACCTTTGACATCTTTTGGAGTTTCAACCGTCTTGGTTAATTCTTTGGTATAGATTTTCTTAATTTTCGAAGCATAGTCAGGATATTCCGATTCGATAATGTTTTCAAAGACACTGTTTAGAATGATTGCCTTTGTATCACCGGCTAGCAAGCTCTTATAGGCCGCAAGATAGGAGCTACTTTCTTCGACAGTCAATTCCTTATTTTGACTAGCCTTCAGATCATTCATCAACTGTTGGATATTATCCTTATCCGTCCCAGTAGGCCCCATTACACTGGTTACCTGACTGATATTATCAATTGGACTATCTGCTAACACAGCAATACTCATCGAATAATTTGAGTAATTCGATGTTGCATTCAGGCGACTGGTAAATCCAATGAACTGCCCTACAGCAAAGAGAGAAGTACCATTGATTAACACACCAAGTAGTAATAAAATCAACGTTAGATTTTGAACTTTCTTTGACCGAATTAAAAAGAAGCACAAGATAGCTAAGGCTACAATTAAGACAGTGACCACTATATTGAGATATCGGAAGGCTAGCATATTGTACTTGAAAATCAAAAACAACAAAAAGACTGCTAGTAATGCATAGATAGCTAGCAACCCCCAACTAATCAATATTTTTGTTTTACCCTGACGAGCTCGCTTCGAAGATCTACTCACGATATACCTCTATTATCAATTTTTATTTCATTTTATTATATCATAAAAAAATACACTTGTGAGATAAATCCGCTTAGGTAAGGCGTTTTCATCTTCTTTCCGAAACATTCTTTTTGATTTGCAAACAATTACATCAATAAATTTACTATATAAACATCAAAAAGGTCCCTTACGGAACCTCATTCATCTTTATTTAACATGATTTTCTGCTTCTTTTTGAGCTTTTTCGATTGCTTTTTTACTTTCTTGCTCCCATTTAGTCTTAGCTTCTTCATACTGTTTGGTTGTCACAGTATCTTTTTGCAGTTTCATGTACTTGTAGTTATTGCCATCACCCTTGATGCCGACCAGTGAATAGCCTCTTGTAAATGGCGTTACTTTGGTTACAGATGCTGTACCACCACTTGACATTGCTGACATAATCAGAGAATTGTCAATCATCCAAGCCTGTGCTTCAGCATATTTTTCATAGCGTTTGGCTACATCTTTATTTTCGCTATCTGCATCTTTGAGCATCTTGGTGTAAGTATCAAGTCCCAAGCTAGCAATCTTAGCTTTATCTTCTTGAGCATCTAGACCAAAAATCTTGAGGTAGAATCCATCCTCTGCATTGAAAGGATTAAGATAAGTTGACGGATCTTGGTAGTCACCTACCCAACCATCAAAGTTCAAATCATAGTCACGATCAGCTGGTGTTGGCGCTAAAAAGGCTACATTATTAAAATCATCCGTTGAAAGTTGTTGAACATCAATGACAATGTTATCAGCACCTAAAACCGACTCAAGGGTTTGCTTAACTGAGTTCATGCCTGTCACAGCATTTTTACTAGTCTGATCAACTGCAACATCCAAGTGAATAGGGAAAGTCACACCTTGACTTGCCAATTCTTTTTTAGCTTCTGCAAATTTTGCTTGGGCTTTTTCTTTGTTGAAATAGGCATCCTGAGCATCTGCCAAGTTAATACCTGACCATTCTGTGCCATAGTTGACCAATTTAGAAGCGACTACTTCTCCAAAGGTCTTGTCTCCAACTTGGACAAATGTAGGAGGCACTATGGTGTTACGAAGAGTCTTGCTAGCTGCTTCTTCCCCATTTGACTGAGCAGAATAGGCTGTGCGGTCCAAGGCAAAGTTCACCGCTTGGCGGAAGTTTTTGTTCAAGGCAGCTGTCTCAGTTGACTTCTTCTGCTCATCTGTCGTTTTAGCAGTGTGATTGTAGGCCTTACGATTGACGTTGAAATTGAAATACCAAGAAGTCTTGTCCTGCAAGCTATAGACGATATTATCCTTATATTTCTCCTTGGTCTTAGCAAAGTTAGAACTATTTGGATAAACCCCAGCGATAGAGTAGGCTCCACTTTCAAAGTTACGGATGGTCAATTCTTGGTCTGAACCATCAAAGTAAGCCAATTTTACGTGTTCAATCGATACTTTGTCATGATCATAGTAATGCGGATTTTTCACATACTCGATCGATGATTTTGATGTGAAATCTTTTAACAAATAAGGTCCGCTGTAGAGAATGCTATCTGGAGATAGGGTACCAAAATCTTTCCCTTTTGAGTTTAAAAACTCTTCATTCACTGGGAAAAGAATACTGTTGGTTGTTTTTGAGTTCCAGTAAGGTTCTGGGCGTGCCAAAGTATACTCAACAGTATGGTCGTCAATGGCCTTCACCCCAACCTTAGAAAAGTCAGAATCCGCTCCTGTAATATAATCATTCAAGCCCTTGATTGAGTTTTGAATCAAGTCAATAGCCTGGGATTTATTATCCACTGCGTACTTGATACCTGTCACAAAATCTTGTGCCTTGACTGGGGCGTACTCTTCACCGTCAGCCGTGAACCATTTGGCATCTTTTCTCAGTTTGTAGGTATAAGTCAGACCGTCGCTTGAAACAGACCAGTCTTCTGCCAAAGATGGAACTAGGTTTCCGTGATTGTCATTTTCAAGCAAACCATCAACTAGGTTAGTAATAATAGCTGTATTATCAGCATAGTAGTCTAATAAATAGTTAAATGTAGTTGGATTTCCACTAAAGGTTGATGAGTAAGTTTTTGTATCTGAACCTGATTGCCCGCAAGCAGTTAAAAGCAAGGCAGCCGCAAAAGTCAGACCTGCACTAAGGATACGCTTTTTTGTATTCATCTTCTTTCTCCTTTATGTTAGTTTTTGTAACATAAGTTTATTTTACCAAAATAGTGGGAATTTGTAAAGTTAATTGAATTTTGAGAATGAAAGTTTATAAATCTTAGCCATAAAAAAACAAAGGATTTCTGCCTTTCATACAGTCCTCCCTTGTTTTTATACGATTTCATTTTTAAATTTTTCTGTAAAAAAGGTTTATAGTAATTCCACACAGAAAGCATCCCATGGAGCTAAGATTTGTTTTTCAAAGACTTCCTGAGCCACGGTGTTTTCAATCAAGACCGATTTGACGTTTCCTTCTACGGTCAAGTCTTGCTCTTCATTGGACAAGTTAGCGACGACTAGGAAGCGACGGTCACCATCTTTACGGATATAAGCAAAGACCTTATCAGCAGTTTCAAGCAATTCAAATTCAGCTCGAATCAGCCAGCTATTCTCCTTACGGATTTGAACCAGTTTCTGATAGGTATAGAAAATAGAATCTGGATTTGCCAGTGCTTCTTGAACGTTGATTGCTTTATAATTTGGATTCACTGCCAACCAAGGTTGACCTGTTGAGAAACCAGCGTTTTTGCTCTCGTCCCATTGCATAGGCGTACGGGCATTATCACGTCCAATGACACGGATACTGTCCATGATTTCGTCCATCGGAACACCTTTTTCAAGAGCTTCACGCGCATAGTTGAGGGATTCAATATCTTCTACTTGGTCCAGCGTTTCAAACGGATAGTTGGTCATCCCAATCTCCTCGCCTTGGTAGATATAAGGTGTCCCTCTCATGAGATGAAGCAAGATTGCAAAGGCTTTGGCAGATTTTTCGCGGTATTCTTGGTCATTTCCCCAGATTGAGAGGATACGAGGGAGATCATGATTGTTCCAGAAGAGCGAATTCCAACCGTCCTCAACTCCTAACTCTGTCTGCCATTTGTTGAAGATTTCTTTTAACTTAGGGATATTCAGCTCTTTTTGATAGTGCCATTTAGGTTGCCCTTCCTGATACTGAAGACCGATATGTTCAAACTGGAAGACCATAGACAATTCTTGCCCCTTTGGATCAGAGTAGAGCTTAGCGATCTCTGGAGTTGCTCCCCAAGTCTCTCCTACTGTCAAGAGATTCTTATCTCCAAAGGTCGCCTGATTCATCTCCTTGAGATAAGGGTGGAGCATAGGACCATTATTGACTACTTTCTCGTCAGGAATTTTCCCAATCATGTCAATGACATCCATGCGGAAACCACCAATGCCTTTATCAATCCAGAAGTTCATCATCTCATAAATTTTCTGACGAAGTTTTTCATTTTCCCAGTTAAGATCCGGCTGTTTCTTACTGAAAAAGTGGAGATAGTATTGACCTGACTTTTCATCATATTCCCAAGCAGATCCACTAAAGATAGAATCTAGGTCGTTGGGTTCATCTCGCCAGATATAGTAGTCTCGCTCAGGGCTGTCAGGATTTTCACAGGCCTCGACAAACCAAGCATGCTCATCTGAAGTATGATTGACCACTAAGTCCATGATGATACGAATATCACGTTTCTTAGCTTCCGCGATCAGTTGGTCCATATCCTCCATGGTCCCGAAAATAGCCGCAATCGCTTGATAATCAGCAATATCATAGCCATTATCATCCATAGGACTGTCATAAACTGGAGAAAGCCAAATCGCTGTAATTCCTAACTTGGCTAGATAGTCTAACTTACTGGTAATTCCTGGCAAATCGCCAATTCCATCTCCGTTGCTATCCATAAAGCTCTTAGGATAAACTTGATAGACTACGGCATTGTGCCACCATTTTTCTTGCATCTTCTTACCTCATTATTTTAATAATCTACAGTCTATGATAGCGCTTTTCAGATTTTTATGCAAGCGTTTGCCTAATCTTTTTGATTCCTTTTTTAACTCCATAGTTTCCTAACTTCCATTTTTTTATTATAATAGAGGTCAGAGGTAAAAAAATGAAAAAACAAGCTTTTAGTTCTGAACGATATTTGAATCTACAGCGCGACCACATTTTGGAGCGTATTAACCAATTTGACGGCAAACTCTACTTGGAGTTTGGTGGCAAAATGTTAGAAGATTTTCACGCTGCTCGTGTTCTTCCTGGTTATGAGCCTGACAACAAAATCAAGCTCTTGCAAGAATTGAAAGAGCAAGTCGAGGTTGTAATTGCCATTAATGCTAACAACATCGAACATTCCAAAGCACGTGGTGACTTGGGCATTTCTTATGACCAAGAAGTTCTTCGTTTGATTGATAAATTCAATGAATTGGGAATTTTTGTTGGCTCCGTTGTTATCACACAGTACGCTGGCCAACCCGCTGCAGATGCCTTCCGCAATCAACTCGAGAAAAACGGAATTGATTCTTATCTTCATTATCCAATCAAAGGATATCCAACAGATATGGATCACATCATTTCTCTAGAAGGTATGGGGAAAAATGACTACATCAAAACCAGTCGTAACTTGATCGTCGTAACCGCTCCTGGACCTGGTTCTGGAAAATTGGCAACCTGTATGTCCAATATGTACCACGACCAAATCAATGGCATCAAGTCTGGCTACGCTAAATTTGAAACCTTCCCAGTTTGGAATCTTCCCCTTCATCACCCAGTCAATCTGGTCTACGAGGCTGCCACAGCTGACCTTGATGATGTCAACATGATTGACCCTTTCCATCTCCAAACCTACGGAGAAACCACTGTCAACTACAACCGTGATATCGAAATTTTCCCAGTGCTCAAGCGCATGTTAGAACGCATTCTAGGTGAATCTCCATACTCTTCACCGACAGATATGGGGGTCAACATGGTTGGTTTCGCTATTACAGATGATGAAGCTGCTGTCGAAGCTGCTAAACAAGAAATCATCCGCCGTTACTATCAAACTGTCCTTGATTTCAAAGCCGAAAAAGTTGGTGAAGCAGCTGTCAAGAAAATAGAATTGCTTATGAACGATCTTGGCATCACACCTGCAGACCGTAAGGTTGCTGTCGTTGCGCGCCAAAAAGCAGAAGAAACTGGCGGACCAGCCCTAGCCCTTGAATTGCCAAGCGGAGAAATTGTCACTGGTAAGAACTCAGAACTCTTTGGTCCTACAGCCGCTGCCTTGATTAACGCTATCAAGAAATCAGCTAACATTGCTAAAGAAGTAAAACTAATCGAACCTGAAGTTGTTAAGCCAATCCAAGGTCTTAAAATCGATCATCTGGGTAGCCGCAATCCACGCCTTCATTCAAATGAAATTTTGATTGCACTTGCTATCACAGCTACAGAAAATCCTGATGCTGCTCGTGCTATGGAAGAACTTGGCAACCTCAAAGGAAGCGAAGCGCACTCAACCATCATCTTAACCGATGAAGACAAGAATGTCCTTCGCAAATTGGGTATCAATGTAACCTTTGACCCTTACTACCAATACGACCGCTTGTATCGTAAATAAAGATTTCAACCTCTCCAGCCTCGGAGAGGTTTTCTCTCTGACTCAAGAGCCGGCTTTATGTTATAATGAAAGAAGAAAACTGAAAGGATTTACCATGTCAAAAGAAGTTATTGTTGAAAGTTTTGAACTTGACCACACCATTGTTAAAGCACCCTATGTTCGCTTGATTGGGGAAGAAACAGGACCAAAGGGAGACATCATCTCCAATTATGATATTCGTTTAGTGCAACCAAACGAAGACTCTATCCCTACCGCTGGCCTTCACACTATTGAGCACCTCTTAGCCAAGCTCATCCGTACCCGCATCGACGGCATGATTGACTGTTCACCATTTGGTTGCCGCACAGGCTTCCATATGATTATGTGGGGGCGCCACACCAGTGCTGAAATCGCGGCCGTCATCAAGGATTCGCTCAAGGAAATCGCTGAGACTACTACTTGGGAAGACGTCCCTGGAACAACCATCGAATCTTGCGGTAACTACAAGGATCACAGCCTCTTTTCAGCTAAAGAATGGGCAAAATTGATTCTCCAACAAGGAATCTCTGACGATGCCTTTGAACGTCATGTCATCTAATAATAAAAAAGAAACCAGCTTTTGAACTGGTTCCTTTTTTTATTTTCAAAATCTTGATTTAGGCTTTTTCACGAATGACCAAAACACCATCTTCCATGTCAGCTTCTAGGTGTTTAGCATCAAGGTTATCCAAGTGGAAGTCTGTGACTTTGTCACGGATTTGTTGTTCAACCACACGACGGAGTGGACGAACACCCATGATTTCATCGTAGCCTTCCTCAGTCATGTATTCTTTAGCAGCTTCGCTCACTGCCAAGTCAATGTCTTTCTTAGAAAGCGTCTTGTTAACTTCAACCAACATAAGGTCTACAATCTTAGAAAGATCTTCTTTGCTCAAGTGTGAGAATTCGATGACAGCATTGAAACGGTTAAGGAATTCTGGACGGAAGTAAGGTTTCAAACGATCCATCAATTCTGGTTTGTCCGCATCTTCTGTCAAGTTGGCTTCATAGCCAAATCCAGCATTTGAGGTCGCAATAATGACAGTGTTCTTGAAGTTTACTGTATTTCCTTGACCATCTGTCAAACGACCATCATCCAAAACTTGAAGGAGAAGGGTGATGACTTGAGGGTCAGCCTTTTCAATTTCGTCGAGAAGGACGATTGAGTATGGATTGCGACGGACGCGTTCTGTCAAGGTATTGTTGTTGTCATCGTAACCAACATAACCTGCAGTTGTACCAATCAATTTAGATACGGCTGTGCGGTCGCTGTATTCTGACATGTCCAAACGGATGATAGCATCTTTCGTTCCGAACATATCTAGAGCCAATTGTTTAGCCAACTCAGTCTTACCAACACCAGTAGGACCTACAAAGAGGAAGCTACCGATTGGACGGTTACCTTCATCAAAACCAGCACGGTTACGACGGATAGCTTTTGCTACTGCTTCAACGGCCTTATCTTGACCAATAACTTTCGTCTGCAAACGATGACCCATATCTTTCAAACGTTCGATGTCCGTAGCCCCCATTTGAGATACTGGAATACCGGTCATTCGTTCTACAGATTCAGCCACATCGTTGACACTTGCAGTCACTTTCATATCTTCTGTATGGTTTTCGATTTTCTTTTCCAATTCTGCAATGCGTGTTTTATAGTTTAGAGCTGCTTCAAAATCTTCTGCCTCAACTGCTTTTTCTTGCTTGTCTTTTTCTGCCTCAATTTCACGTTCAACAGCATGAACATCTGTTACTGGATGCTGAGCTGCCAAGTGAGCCGCCGTAACATCGACAAGGTCGATAGCCTTATCTGGCAAGCTACGTTGTGGAATATATTGAACAGAGTAATCAACGGCAGCTTTTAAGACTTCATCTGGCAAAATAACATTGTGGTGTTGTTGATAAAGATCTCGAATACCTTGAAGAATCTTGAAAGTATCTTCAGCAGATGGAGCATTGACCTTGACTTCGTTGAAACGACGAGCAAGGGCTGCATTTTTCAAGATAGTATTACGGTATTCATCTTGAGTAGTTGCGCCAATCACTGTCAATTCTCCACGTGAAAGAGCTGGTTTCAAGATATCAGCAAGACCTTTAGACCCTTGACCATCACCTGTGCTACCAGCACCGAGAATTTGGTGAATTTCATCAAAGAAGAGGATAATATTCCCTGCTTCTTTCACTTCATTGACTAGGTTTTGGACGTTTTCTTCAAAGCTACCACGGTATTGAGTACCAGCCTCAAGACCTGAGATATCAATAGAAATAATTTCCTTGTTCTTAATGGCAGCTGGAACATCGCCATTCACAATGGCTTGCGCTAGGCCTTCGACAACGGCTGTCTTACCAACACCTGCGTCTCCAACCAAAACAGGATTGTTTTTGGTACGACGTGAGAGGATTTCAGATGTTTCTTGAATTTCCTTGTTTCGTCCGATAACAGGATCCAGCTTGCCCTCACGTGCTTCTGCTGTCAAGTTTCGACCTAGTTTTGCAAGGACACCGTCTTGTTTCATACCTGAAGACTGTTGTTTCATTTGTCCATCAGTTTCTGCATTTCCTGGCAATTGACCAGTTGCACGATAGTGAGCAAATTCCTCAGGTGTGACTTCACGTCCATTAATCAAGTAACGGCGATTTTCAGAACTATATCCTCGCATACCACCCATCAATTGGTTAAATAAATCATCCATGTTGTTAAAATTATTAAAGTTGTTATTCATATTCTTTACCTCTTTTTGTTATTTATTATTACTGATATTGACTATCTTTGACCTTTGTTTCAAAAAATTTAGACTAGCTAGATTGCTACTCTACGTACTATTTCTGGTTTTTCTTTTTCAAGCAGGAGTAGACTATCTTTACTTCTAAAGATTTCTAGATTAAACATAGACCCCACCTCTTTCTATTTTACTTTAAATAAGTGTTCTAGTAAGGCTTTCATTTACCTTACGTTCATAATATACTACATTAGTCAGAAAAGGTCAAGGGTTTTGACTTTAATTGACCAATATTTTTTAAAAAGCAAAAACACCCTGAAACATCAGGATGCCATTCTTACATCAAATACAAAATTGCTAGGGTCAGGAGACTTGCTAGAAGCCCCACTCCCCAAAAGAAGAAATCAACCTTCCACTCGCTCCAAGGATTTCCCTTACCAGACAATCCTCCAAGCTCAAAATGGTGATGCACAGGCGTCATACGAAAAATACGTTTCCCACCTGTCAGTTTGAAATAACTGACTTGCATCATAACTGAACTTGTTTCAAAGACATAAATAATTCCGATAATCAAGAGAGTCCATTCTTGGTGGAGAGCCATTGAGATAGCTGCCAGCATTCCACCGAGAGCCAAACTTCCCACATCTCCCATAAAGACCTTAGCAGGCTTATGGTTAAAGACAAAGAAACCAAGCAATCCACCAATCATGGCAAGAATCACTAGAAGAATATCCATCTGACCTTGGACATAGGCAATAACTCCATAAGCTGACAAGCTAATCACAACTGAAATGCTAGCTAGACCGTCAATACCGTCTGTCAAGTTCACTGCGTTTGAAAAACCGACTAGCCAGAAAAGAGCGAAGACAATATAGAAAATCCCTAGATGCACTTGGTAGCCAAAGACAGAAAGCATATCTCCACCACGCTCATAGAAAAGGTAGAAAATGACACCACCTAGAAGCTGAAGAGCCAATTTCTGCTTGGGATTTAGCCCCTCATTGATTTTTCGGAAGACCTTGAGGAAGTCATCTAAAAAACCAACCAAGCCATACAAGACCAAAATAAACAAAATCATACCAACATTATTGCTGAGTTGGTTACTAAATAAGGCAAGAAAGAAGGCAACTAAAACAGAAGCAATTAAGAAAACCAAACCTCCCATAGTTGGAGTTCCAGCTTTTGCCTGATGCTGCTTGACATCCTCATGCATCTGCTGGCCTGTAATTTGCGCCTTTCTATAAAATTGGATAAAGGCCGGAATTCCTACTAAAGTTAGTAAAAATGTCACAATTCCAGCACTGATAGAAATAAACATATTAGTCTCCTAAAGTTAATTTAATTTTTTTAATGTTTTTGATAGCTGTATTAGTCCGAACATCTTGCTTTTGAACAACGGAACCTGAGCCTTCAAATTCTAATTTAATATCTAACCATTTGGCAAAGGTCTCAGCAGTCTCTTTTTTCCAACCATACATGTCTGGAATTTCTTCTACCTTATCAGATAAAAGGAGAACTTGTTGGTTAGGTGCTAGATTTTTTCCTTCTTCTACAGAAGACTCTTTAATCTTTGTTCCAGTACCCACAACGATTGGTTGAACAAGGTTACGTCGTAATTCCTCTGCTAAATCACCCGGCGTGTAATCCTTAGTTGCAGGCATTGCATAACTTGTAGTCTTACTAAACTGCTCCAAATTCTTAGCAGTTGACTGAAGATTGAGTGATTCTTTCATAGCTGAGGCTCTTTCAAGAATTGGATTGGCAAACTCTCCAAGTTGAATACCTGAATAATGCTCAGGTTGTTGAACAGTCACATAGAGGATAAAGTCAGGATTTTCCGCTGGGTGCATAGAAACAACTGAGAAAATGTAGTTTGTTGAACCTGTAAGATAACCACCATTTTTCTCATCTGCAATCTGCGCAGTCCCTGATTTAAGGGCCACATTCTGACCCGGAACATTGACAGTTGCCTTGCCTGTACTATGATTATACATAGTTCCATATGTAGGGTCTGTTCCAACCATAACCATGTGGTCACGCGTGACTGATGCCGCTTCTTTCGATACAGGATTTCCGACAACCTCTTTTTGAGATTTACGAACAGATTGGTCATTAGGGTCATAAAGGGCACTGATAAATTTCGGCTCTAACATAACACCATCATTGGCAATGGCTGTAAAAGCACGTAGCATCTGGGTCTGCGTTACAGAAATCCCCTGACCAAATGCACTCATGGCAATATTGACAATATTATCTGCAGGCAATTGACCTGTATACTCATCAGTCAGACCAAAACGCGTCGGCACCCCAAACTTAAAGCGATTGAGATAATCCAGCCAAGTCGCATCTCCCATTTTCTGCTCGAGCAAGGTCATCCCGATATTACTAGAGTGGGCAAAACCTTGAGAAAAGGTCATTGTTCCACCACTCGTCAAACCTTCGTTAACGTCCCAGTCTCGAATGGTTGCATCTGCTATTTTTAATTCACTGCTATTGAAAAATTCCCCACCTGGGAAGGTATTGTTATCAATAGAAGCAGCTAGCGTCATGACCTTCATGGTTGACCCTGGTTCATAGTTACTTTGATAAAGAATATCACGCCAGACAAAGTCCTTAGTGATTCCTTCCTTAGTATCGGCATCAAAGGTTGGTCGTTGCGTTGTTGCGAGAATTTCCCCTGTTTTGGCACTGACCAAGGTCGCCGTCATGTACTTACCCTTTACCTTTTCTAGAAAGGCATTCATCTGGGTTTCCATAAAAGATTGGAGTGGACTAGACAATGTTGTATAGACATCCTTACCATTCACAGTCTTCTGTGATATCTGTTCCGTACCTGGGACGATATTTCCTAAACGATCTTTTTCATAGGTAATAATCCCATCTGTCCCTGCAAGAATAGTATTCAAAGAACTCTCTAAACCAGAAGTTCCTAACAAACTCTTGCTACCATCCTCATTTTCATGAAGTTGGGCTAAACCAATAAAACTAGAAGCAAATTGTCCATTTGGATAGCTTCTGTTAGGGCTAGTTGTAAAGTCAATTCCTTCAACACTAGCCTCTTTTAATTCTTTTTTAATCGCCATCATATTGGCATAGGTAATCCCATTTCCTTTTGCACCAAAAGAAACTTGGGTCAGATTTGGTTGGGCCAGTTGCTCTTTTACATAGGCTTCATCCATATCCAAATATTTATGGAAAACTTCTGCTACTTTATTAAACTGCGAATCCTCTACATAAAGAATTTTTCCCGTTGCTGACTTGTATTTTTTATCAATAACAGCATACACATTATATGAAGTCGCATCTTCAGCGATAGGCACTCCATTTCGGTCATAGATAGTTCCACGCTTAGCAGGAACTGTGCGAGTTGTTTGGTGAACCTTCTTAGCTTCTTTTACCAAATCAGTACCAAATATATTACCTTTTGCGATAATATACGCAAAATTGGCTAAAAAGAGGGCGAAAAGGGCAACAGCTACAAAGCTGAGGTACTTGCCAACTATCCTACGGTTTTTTGCTGGAGATTTACGATTTTTTATCGCAAATCGGGTTATTTTTTCTGTCCATTTCATATCTTACTCCGCTGTTCGGATATTTTCATTATTCAATTTCAAATCTTTTTTATCTGCAATCTCTTTCAAGCGCTCTGAACGAATCAATTCATTCACTTCCTGCTTAGCATCATCGAGCTCTGTCTTCTTTTCCTCTATCTGCGCATTGATTTTTGTTAAATCACTTTGCACTTGCAAGAGTCGTGTCTGCATAAAGATAATGCTCACTGCTAAAACGAGAGCCGTAAAAGCGATGGAAAGATAAAAAGCCTTCTCCACACGTGAGAATTTTTTTATACGATTCTGCAAGAATTGACTGGTTGTTTCTTTCTTATCTACCATTTTTTCCTCTTACTTGTGAATTTTTCTGGCCACGCGCAACTTAGCTGAATGCGAGCGGTTATTGGCTTCTAATTCTTCTGCACTTGGCAAGATTGGCTTACGGGATACCAATTCCATCTTGGGCTTGAGATCATCTGGAATGAATGGTAAACCTTTGGGAACTTCAACCGTTGAAGCATCCTTGAACAATTGCTTGGTTAAGCGGTCTTCTAGTGAATGAAAGGTAATCACTGAAATTCTACCATCTAGAGCCAACATCTCCATAGCCTGCTGGATGGATTCATCTGCCGCTCCCAGTTCATCATTGACTTCAATTCGAATAGCCTGGAAAATCTGCTTGGCAGGATGGCCCTTCTTCTTGAGCTCCTTGGCAGGTTTGGCCGACTTGATAATTTCTGCTAACTCAGTCGTTGTCTCGATTGGCTTGACTTCACGTGCTTGTTCAATCTTACGGGCAATCTGTTTAGAAAATTTATCCTCACCATACTTGAAGAAAATACGAACCAAGTCATGATAGTCATAGTGGTTCACCACTTCATAGGCTGTCAGACTAGCTTCCTGATTCATCCGCATGTCCAGTGGCGCATCCTTTTTATAAGAAAAACCACGTTCACGCTGGTCCAATTGAGGACTAGACACTCCCAAATCATAACAAATTCCATCAATTTCCTGAACACCAGCTTCGCGCAAACGTGCCTGTAAATGACGGAAGTTATCCTTTATAAAAGTCACCATCCCTTTTTCGATATAGGGTGCCAAACGTTTTTGCGCATTGTTAATGGCATTCTGGTCCTGGTCAAAGGCATAGAGATGGCCTTTTTCACTTAATTTACTTAATAAATATTCGCTATGGCCCGCTCCACCCAAAGTCGCATCAACGTAGATACCGTCAGGCTTTACGTCGAGCATATCAATCGTTTCGTGGAGTAAGACCGTTACATGATGAAATTCTTTTGTCATATCTTATCTATTTTACCACAAATCCGACTAGCTTGCACTAGTCAGACAAATAGGTCAAAAACAAGTAAGATTTCTTTAAGAAATATGTCAAATATGCTTGACATTCGCTCTATAGAAGAATATAATATAGTCAAATATATACGACACAAATCAGAAAGGAGAACATATGAATCGTGTGAAAGAATTTCGCAAGGAACTGGGCATTTCCCAGCTCGAACTCGCCAAGGATATCGGTGTCTCGAGACAAACCATCAATATGATTGAAAACGACAAGTACAACCCAACCCTGGAACTTTGTCTCAATCTCGCCCGCAGCCTCCAAACTGACCTCAACAGTCTCTTTTGGGAGGAAGATTTTTAAAAAAGGAGCCAACTTATGAAAAAAGAAACCTTCACTGAAAAACTCATCAAACGCACATACGGCATTTCTGGTCCCCTTGACGAATACAAACGGCGTGAGGCCGATCGTATTGGGAACCAAGTCTTTATCGTTCTTTTTTATCTGATGATTTTCGGAAATCTTATTCCACTCCTTCTGGCCTATAAATACCCTCAAGAAGTGGCTCTAATCTATCCTCCTCTAATTTTAGTGATTGCCCTCATCGCTGCTGGCTATGTCACCTACCAAATGAAAAAAACAGGGATTACAGCTATTGATCCAGATATGCTGAATGAGAAAGAAAGTAAGCAACTACACCACCCAGGTCTGAAAGCAGGTTTGTTCTTTGGTCTATGGATGTTTTTTATAACTCCTCTTCTCCATATACTCATAGGTGAAAGTCCGGACTATTTTAATTCTCTTCTCACTATAAGAAATGGTGTATCAAGCATTCTCGGTTCTATCTTCTTCGGAGCGAGTATACAGTTCCTCATCTCCCGTCGCATTGCAAAAACTAAGAAAGATCAAGATGAGGATTAGGAGGTGCCCTATGAAATCACTAGTGACTTTACTTACCTATCATCTTTTGTTTGCTTCACTGCTCATCTTCATCATCGTTTCAGGGAACTTGCCAATCTACGATATAGTCTTCCTTCCAGTCTTTGTTCCAGCACTCAACAAAGGATTGACTTATCTAAAGATTGACTCCCAAAAAACGCGCATACTCAACTTAGCACTATTCTTTATGATTCTATCCTTACCACAACTGACGCTCATTTCAATCAATTGGAAATATTATATTCTGCTAACTATCGCTATCCTTTCTTCTATTACTTATCTTTATTATCTCTATCAATTCGTAAAAGAAACAAAATAGCATCGTTCATTTAGGAGAAATCACCCATGAAAAAAGAAGACTTAACAACTCGCCTACTTCGAAATTTCTTTCATATCCAAGGGCCTTTTGATGAATGCCGTCAAGAGGTTATCTACAAGGCTTGCGCCCGTTCCATGATCCAAATCTTTTACTCTTCCTTCATTCTCTTCCTATTCTATATTTTGTTCGGAAGCTTTATAGAAATTGTTCGAAATGTTATGCCCTACATCTATTTTGGACTCATTTTGTTCATGAGTATAAAAGCTCAAAAAGCCGTCCAAGAGCTTCATCTTGAAAAGGATGACAAATCAGAAATCATTCTCAAAACCTACAGCAAAGCCCAAATCAAATTCCGAAGCTGGATTGTGTTTATCGGTATTCAGATTGGCTTCTTTACCTTACTCATCTTTCATAAAGTCTTCGTTCAGCAGATGTCCCTTTCAGATTTTGGAAAGTTGCTCATGCAATTCGATAAAAGTGTTCCTTTCCTGATGTATAGCCTGATTATCGGAAGCATTTTTGGAACCCTGACCTACGGATTTCTATCACTACAGGAGGAGAAAACTCCTAAAAATACCAAACAGAAGGAGAAAAGCAAGCAATGACTTCACTATACGATTTTTCAGTCTTGAACCAAGACCATCAAGAAACTCCACTAGAGACCTATCGTGGTAAGGTTCTCTTGGTTGTCAACACTGCTACTGGATGTGGTTTAACGCCCCAGTACCAAGGACTTCAAGAACTCTATGATCGCTATCAAGAACAAGGTTTTGAGATTTTAGACTTCCCTTGCAATCAGTTTATGGGACAAGCACCAGGCAGAGCAGAGGAAATCAACACCTTCTGTAGCCTACATTATCAGACCACCTTCCCACGTTTTGCCAAGATAAAGGTCAACGGTAAGGAAGCAGATCCTCTCTATGTTTGGTTGAAAGAACAAAAATCTGGCCCACTGGGAAAACGAATCGAATGGAATTTCGCTAAGTTTCTCATTGGTCGTGATGGGCAGGTCTTTGAACGCTTCTCTTCAAAAACAGACCCTAAACAAATTGAAGAGACCATACAAAATCTACTATAATTCACAATCTCACTATGATTAGGTCTCCTTCAGCCTAATGAATAGTGAGATTTTTTGATTGGCTTTGACTTAAAAAGAAAAACACCCCATGATATGAAACATGAAGTGTTATAAAAATGATACATTTTACAGCAGATAAGCCTCTACTGACTACTATTTTTAACCCCAGCATATACATAGGTTCTATTTCTAGGACACTCTTTTTCCGTTACTACCCTAAAATAAAAGCGATGCTCCCGCCCATCCTTAGTATTTTCCTTGTTTAAGACAAAGTAGTTCTTCTGATTCATCGCCATAGTTCGTAGGATGTCATCAATCAAGAAAGTCAAGGGCACATTCATGGCAGAATATTTTTGGAAATCCTCTTCGAAACGAATATAGTTATCTGAAAAATAATCCATCTGTAGTTTGTTTTCATACAGCTCTTTTCTAGTCATACACTCCCTCCTCCCACAGCCGAATTTCTAGGATATCTGCAACCTCTATCAACCTATATCCCTCGTTTGTCCTAATAGATAGAGTCTGATGTGATAATTCTCTCACCTCACCGATGATCGTGGTTTTCTGATTCTTTTCCTTGACCACAAAACTTCCCTTCAGTTGGCCAACATAAAGCTGAGAAAGCAAGTGTAGCTTCTCAACTGGGTCCAAATCTATCGAAAAATCAACACGGTTTTTTTCTTCACTGAGCGAACTAGTGTGTTCTGAGAGGTAAAATCCCATCCACTTCTGCATACCTGGATCTTGATAATCTCGCGCGGATTGAAAGGGTAAATAAGAACGATCAATCATTTTAATCCATCTAATCCTCCAGCAGAATGTCCCCCAATCAGCTTGCTTCTGGCAAGACTCCTAGAGGCTTCTTCCAGTGCATTGGCTTTTAAGAGTGAAGTGAAACCAAATTGTTCCCGAATAGAGTCAATAGCCGTCTGGAGCCTTTCATCTTTTTCTAACTTGTCAACATCATCAAAGAGAGAGATCAAGCCGAAGGACTCGTCCACAAATCCTGCATAGTTTACTCCGACACTTCTGACCGCTCCTGAAGTATATTTGTTATGAAATAACTTCAAAACATAATCCGTTAAGACAGATGTATTATTGGTAGGCTCGACCTTCATTTGTGTGTGAATAGACGGCCTGACCTCCTGTTTAGAGAAACCAAGATAGATAGAAACAAGAGTTGTTTTCTTACCCGCCCTTCTTAGTCTAATAGCTACCTGCTCAGCCATTTCCCGGAGAATAATTTCAATATCTCGTAGCTTCACGTAGTCTCTCGGCAAGATTTGAGAATTCCCCAAGCCCTTGGATTGGGCTTTATAGGGCTTATGAACATTGCTCTCATCAATTCCATTAGCATGAAACCACAAACGAAGACCAGCCTGACCCAGAGCTTTCTTTAGCTGGTCTGGATTACTGGTGGCCAATTCCTTGATGGAAAAAATCCCCAGAGCATGCAAGCGTTTCTCCATCCGTCTGCCAATTCCCCAAAAATCCGTCATCTTAGGGATTGCCCAGACCTTCTCTTCCACATCCTGGTAAGACCAGTTGGCCCTCATAGTCGGAGTGTGCTTAGCCTCATTATCCAGAGCCAACTTGGCCAGTAAGGGATTGGCATTGGACATACCTACTGTAGAGTAAATCCCTGTCTGCCTCCAAATATCCCTCTGAATGCGAGCAGAAAGCAGATCCAGCTTGTCTTTACGGGATAGACTCTTATCTGGGATGAAATAGTTAAGCGAACTAGTCAAGTCAATAAAGCCCTCATCAATCGAGTAGGGATAAATATCATCTGGGCTGCCATAGTTTTGAAAGATTCGCTGGATTTTCATATTGACTGCGATGTATTCATCCATCCTAGGAGGCACAATCAAGGTCACCTGAGCCCAATCTTCGATGTAGCGAATATAGTCTGAGTCGGTCGGCAACCCTTGCTTTCGAGCATTGTAATAGGAAAATTTACGTGTTTTGATGTCAAAAGGCAAATCATAGGCCCGACCAACATTTGACTTGCCAAAAATCTTCTTAAACAAGGGAGAAGAGGCAAGGATAAGACCGGTCGAATTATCCGCGCGACTCATGACACAAAGTGAGGTCTTCAGCGGATGCAAGCCCCTTTTCACACACTCAACACTGGCATAAAAGGATTTCATATCGACAAAGGCAATGTCACTTTTGGGCTCTCTGGAATAATCAAAATAGCCCATAGGCTAGCCCTCCATTGGCACAAAGTTCCCAACAATAATCCCCACAATCCGAGGATCTTCCTCATAGGAGATAAAAATATCCTTGTATTTAGGATTGATAGAGACCAGACGCAAGCCATCTTCCTCTCGATAGACCCGTTTGATATAGGTCTGGTTGTTGCAAACCACTGCATAAACCGCCCCGTCATAGTCAAATCCCGTCTCTCGAATCAGTGCCACTGAACCATTTTGGTATTTAGGTTCCATGGAGTCCCCAGATACCCAGGATGCAAAGTCATGGGCCAACTCCTCATTAAAGTAAACCGTATCAAAATTCTGATCATCGTAGACTGAAGCTCCAATCCCTGCTGACATGCGCTCATAAACACGGTACTCGTAGAGACGCTCTGGCATGGGGGCCACTTTCTGGGCTTGCTCCTCTTGAGATAGGTTGCGAGCATAGAGAACAACCTTCTCCTTCCCTTTCTTGGAGAGGCTATGGTAGAGACGGACAATCTCGATCTGAGTAAAATATCCTTTGGGTACCTTTAAAATATTCTCTAACTGAGTAACTTTCTCCTGGGACGGTTCCTTGACCCCACGTTCCCAAGCCGAGTAAGCCTGAAAACTAATCCCAAGTTGCTCTGCAATTTCCTTCTGTGTCAGTTTTAACTCTTTTCTCCGAGCCTTTAATTTTTCTGGCTGATACATACTTCACCTCCTATTATGATACTTTAATGGACATTATCTCCCTTAGAAAGACTAATCGATGCTTGAATTCAGATTTTTAAAACTCAACCAATACGGTTTAGTTTTATTATATAAAAAAAGTGAACAAATGTCTACTAGGAATATCAGAAACATCGTGAGTTTTATACTCAATGAAAATCAAAGAGCAAACTAGGAAACTAGCTGCAGGCTGTACTTGAGTACGACAAGGCGACGTTGACGCGGTTTGAAGAGATTTTCGAAGAGTATTAATCAAACTAAAAGGACCTAGCCCTACACAATACAGAACTAAATCCTTTGAATAAATAATTGATCTAACTTTTAGAATCCCTACAGAAATTTCAATGTTTCTCTATTTGATACCAGACATTAGTTTTTCAATACGTGGAACGTAGAAGAGTAAGATAATACTGAATACAATCGTAATTCCTCCAACAATTCCATAGTAAGCAACTTCAGTTTCGCTTGTATAAAATTTTACAATTTGAGCATTGATAGCTTGGGCAGCTGCATTACTCAAGAACCAGATAGACATCATTTGTGCTTGGAAGGATTTTGGTGCTAACTTAGTAGTGACTGATAGACCAATCGGCGAAATCAGCATTTCTCCCACAATCACAATAGCCCAACTCATAATCAACCAGAGAGGACTGACCTTAACATCTGTCCCAAAGAGCATCCCTGGTAACATCATCCACAAGAAGGATAAACCTGCCGCAAATAAACCGTAAGCAAATTTCTTAGAAGAGGATGGTTGCTTTTTACCCATTTTCCCCCACAACCACGCAAAAATCGGCACATAAATCATAATGAAAAGGGGATTGATACTTTGGAAAAAGCTAGATGGGAAATGAATCTGATTCCCAAATACATTAAAATAAAGTCGAGTTTGATCATCCGCAAATAGAGCGAGAACAACAGACCCCTGCTCCTCAATAGACCAGAAGAGTACTCCAGCGATAAATAGAGGAATGTAAGCAAATACTCGGGATCTCTCAGTGGCAGTTATTTTCTGACTAGATAAAATCTTGAAGAAATAGTAGATTGGAATAATTACAGCAATCACTGTAAAGATATTAACAATCATATCCACATTAAACTGGTGAGTAAAGACTAAACCTATAACCACGAGAATAACTACGACAAGTGCAATCAGCAAACGTTTAATCAAGGTCTGCTGGTCCTTCTGTGAAAGGGGATCAGTGGGGTAAAGGCTTGATTCAGGCAGGTATTTCTTCCCATCCAAAACATACTTCACCAGGCCAAAGAACATCCCAATAGCAGCTAATGAGAAACCTAGATGGAAATTGACTTCCTGACCTAGATAACCCACTAGATAAGGGGCAACGAAGGCACCTAAGTTAATACCAAAGACAAAGATACTAAAACCTGCATCCCGTCTATCATCCTCTTTCTCATAAATTCCCCCAACCATATCTGAGATATTGGGTTTTAAAAATCCAGTTCCAAAGATAATCAAGGCAATAGAAAGATAGAGAGCCACTTGTCCAAAAGGTGTTGCCAAAGCAATATGCCCTAGCATAATCAGAATCCCACCGTAAAAGACGGTCTTACGGCTTCCTAAAATACGGTCACTGACAAAACCACCGACAACCGAGGATAAAAATACCAGCGAGCCATAAATCGCCATAACCGATGCAGCTGTGGTCTTATCCATCCCCAACCCACCATCTTGTACACTATAGTACATATAGTAAAGTAGGATAGCTCGCATCCCATAGTAAGAAAAGCGCTCCCACATCTCTGTAAAGAAGAGGGTGGACAAGCCCATAGGATGTCCAAAAAATGTTTTCTGTTTTTCCATATATATTCTCCTTTAACGATATAATAATTCATTTTACAGAATTTTCAAACAAATGTCAAACAAATTATGTTTTTTTAGAAAATTTTCTGAAAAATCTATTTAGATAAGTTCCTACTTTATCCTCAATTAAAAAATATCAGATAGAGATCTAATTACTGATTTAGCAAATTAGTGGCATGCTTATCTATAAAATTATATTATCTAACATCAGTGTTCCATTTTTGAATACATTCAAAAGCAAAAAGGGCTAAGTATGAACTCTTGATTTTTATCAAAAAGAAAAGGCGCTAGGACTGAGGAAACAGTTCTAACACCAAAACTAAAAAAATTTCAATTGCAGCATAGCACAGGAAGTGTTTTTTTGCGCTTTTTTACTGTCTTTTTCAAATAAAAGGAAAGGACGAAATGTGTCCTTTCTCAAGCTTAGCTTTTCTTCACCCCACTACAGTTGACAAAGAGCCACTTATCCTCTCCAGTAAACAAAAAACATCCCTATGCCAAACTTGTAATTACTAAAATACAAGTCAATAAGCATAGAGATGTAAAACTGTTACACATTAAATAATAGAAATTGTGTACGAAATGTCTCAATTAGTTTTCGCTAGTAAATATCATTTCCAACAAACGCCCTCTCAATTCCTTATCCTGATGATGCAAGATATTCATTAACTCATGAGAGTTTTTCGCATTGATGGATTGATTTAACAATCTATCTTTTAATTCATATGGAAGAGAAGCCGTCTTTAGTAGTCTAAAAACTTCATCATTTAGATATGGCATTTTATTTTCTTTGCATTCAAATCTAGCTGTATCATTCTTATTTGGCAATTCAATGATAGACACATTCGTTCCTTTAAAATGAATTCTATGCCTTCTATTGCTTGGAACGATACTAGAATCTCCTTGCAATGCTAACTCTACCATTCCCATTTCCCAATCAATTGATAATCTTGTTTTATATCTTTGACCATTTTGGTCTTCAATCATTTCAAAAGAATGTTGTTTGCCTGGGAATACATACCAATCTACAACTTCAGGTAAATCAACACCCATATCTATCTCAGAACCAACCAAGGGAATGATTGCACCACTTTTTGCAAACACAGGTATCGTCGAAATGTCTCTATAAACACTCAACTTCACACCACCTGTATATTTTTTCTCTGAAAAGAAGTCATACCATTCACCTTCAGGGAACCATACATCTACTTTTGCAGATTGGAATGCCAAATCCATCTTTTCTACAACGGGAGCCACCATCAGTTCTGTTCCAAAAAAGTATTGGTTTGGAACATTATAGCTCTCATCATTCTCTGGGTAGAAATAGTACATTGGGCTGATTAATGGGGCGCCTTCCTCATGTGTCTTTACATTCATGGTGTATAGATATGGAATCATCTGATGTCTCAAACGAAGGTAATTCTTCATAATCTTAGATGTTGTTTCTGAAAAAAACCAAGGTTCTTTACTATTGAAAGGACTTCTAGAACTATGTAATCGAGTAATCGGACTAAAAACACCAAACTGTAGCCATCTAGTTTGTAGCTCTTCGTCATAATCCCCCAACATGTGTCCACCGATATCATGACTCCACCAACTATAACCGATATTAGATGCTGTCGCTGTAAAATAAGGTTGAAATCTTAAGGAATTCCAACTAATAATAGTGTCCCCTGAAAAACCAACAGGGTAGCGGTGACTACCAGGACCTGCATATCTTGATAAAATCAAGCCACCTTCTGAATGTTTACAACTATCCTGATAGTGATAATGGTTTAAAAGCCATAGTGGATCCAACATGCCTTGTGTCCCTTGTTGCCAGTCAATCCACCAAAAATCTACTCCTTGCTTTTCTAGCTCATAATGAACATCTTTAAAGTAGGCTTCCCTAAAGGATGGATTGAAAAAATCAAAAATGGCTGGTTCTTCTAGTTCTACATTTAATCCCAATCGTTTGGCGACTCGAGGATAAGCTTCCTCATAAGCCCGTATACCATCAGCAGGGTGGACATTTAAGGAGAGTTTTAACTTTCTATCATGAAGTTGTTGCAATAACTGTTCTGGATTTGGTATTAAGTTTCTATTCCAACTATAGCCTGTCCAACCACTTCCAAAACGAGTTGGAATGTCAGTTATATGCCAATCCATATCTAAAACACCGATAGATAATGGAATTTTCTCTGTTTTAAATCTGTCTATTAAATTCAAGTATTCATCCGACGTATAAGGCCAATACCTACTCCACCAATTGCCTAAAGCATATCTTGGCAACAAGGGTGTTGAACCAGTCAAATGGTAAAAGTCTCTGATTGCTCCTCTATAATCATGCCCATAGGCAAAGAAATAGAGGTCAATTTGATTTTCTCTCTCAATATAACCAGATTGTTCATCCCAAATAAATCCTTGAGAATCATCCAGTAAGGCAATGCCATTTCGACTAATAATTCCATCTTCTAATGGGATTGCGCCGTCTGCCTTATCAAGAGTCCGAGCTGTTCCTTTTAACGTTTCAATAGATTCACCAAAATACCAGCGACTACCATATACGGCAAAATTTCCTTTTAATTCTATAAATAAATTTTCGGCGTTAAATTCTCCTTTATTAAAGTGCAAATGAAAATAGTCCGTCATAATATCTAGTACGTTTGATGTCTCGATATAATCTAACGAAACTTGGCCAAAATCTCTATTATAGATAAGTTGTGTCGTTCTATCCTCAAAACTTCCAGTTTGAGAGTATTCTAACCTTACTAACTTGTCTGTTAATACAGAGATTCGATAAAACTCTCCCTTAAAAATTTTCAATTTGTTTCCCTCCTCTTATTAAATCTCTTTACTTTATCAAACATTTTATTCGTTACCATTACATTCATCAATCCACAAAAAGCAAATCCTCCAAATGTAAATACGTAAATAGCTGTTAAAACTCGTTCTGGACTACTAAAACTCATATACAGTACAGAAATATTAAATAAAACCAAAATGATAGCTTGCATTGGATTTAAAATACAAATTAATACGCTATTTACAATACTATTTTTTAGATTATCTTTAAATAGACCAATATAGGGAAAAACAACACTCATAAAAAGTATTATAACAAATAAAAAGGGCAACACTAACAATAAACTATACTCTGAAAATAAACTTGAATAGCCCCAAAGACAATAGTTCACATATAAAAGTAATTCTATTAGGAGGATAAACAACCAAATAAAAGTTGATTGTTTAAAATTTTGTCTAAAGATCCGAAAATAATGATAAGTAATATCGGTATCTTTACCTTTTAAAATACGATACCACATTGTCGTAAGAGAAGTTAGTGATGCCCCAATTGTAACTATTGGAATACAACTAACAATAAATAGAGTATTTAAAATAATTAAATCTGTCAAAAAAGTTAAAATTCTAACCACTTTTCCATCTAATGAAAATAATTTTTGCATAATATATTCCCCATGAAATCAATCGTCTTAACTCTATATTTTAGAATGTCAGTTGCACAAAAATATTACCTAAATTATTTAAAAAACATTTCCAAATTTCTTTAAAAATTAGAATAAAGGAAGCGAGATAATTTGATGTTATCAGTCTCGCTTCCTGTAATTAGCTAGTCCCTTGTTTATACAACCAAGAGTTCATATAAAGTATTACTCTTTTACTTCTTTTTGGTAACGATTATATGCTTCCTGTTGAATCTTCATAAATTCGTCCAATCCCATATTCTTAAGAGTTTCTTTGTATGAGTCCCATTCTTTTTCTATGCCACCTTCAACTACCCATTTAGATGCTTGTTGTTTGACATAAGATTCAATACTCACATAGATTGATGATAATTTGTTAAGCTCTTCTTGTGAATAAATCACATTAGGGTAAGCTGGCAACGCAAATTGTTTCAAATCTTGGTCCATCTTCAATTTCAATCCATCACCTTGTGTTTGATCGATTTCTACGCGACTATTGATATCATCGCTTACGTATTTAGGTCCAAAATCTCGAAGTGAATTAATCCATGCATACTCATCGGCTGATTTACCATCTTTAGGAGGTAACACTTTAAACTTATCACCATTCTTTTCAGTAGCTATTCCAAATGATCCATAGAAATTCTGAATACTTGCTTCATCTGTATATAATTTATCCAACCATTTCAATAATTTAGCAGGGTTTTTGCTCTTATTTGTAATCAAAATTTCATTTCGACCATAGTTGTAATGATCTGGATCAGAAAAGACATATTGTTTACCATCCATACCTTTTAAAGCAGGTAGAGCAATATATTCACTTGAATGTAAGCCAAACGTTGCATCTGCTGTCCAACCACTAGAAACACCTACTCTAGATACTCCCTTATCCATACGTTTTGCTACACTCATAGAGGTATCTTCTGTAAAGATTTCCGGATCAATCAAACCTTTTTTATAAGATTCGTGCATTGCTGCAATCCCTTGTTTATAACTTTCTTCTGTACGAAGGTAGACTGGTTTTCCATCTTTTACAGACATTTCATATGTATTATCTGCCCCTAAACGATTATTGAACGGAAGAATATATGAGAATGTTGGATCAAAGTTTCCTGCTCCGAATGGAATTTCATCAGAAGCGTCTCCATTTCCGTTCGCATCTTTATCCTTAAATTCTTGTAGTACTTTTACTAAATCATCATAAGTTTCTGGAACCTTTAATCCTAAATTATCCAGCCACTTTTTATTAATAAATAGCTGATTAGCTACAGTAGGACGCATCGGTAATTTTTTAGGTAGACTGTAGATATGACCATCTGGTGAAGTAATCATAGCTTTAATCTTAGGTTCTTTCTCCATAGCCTTAGTTAAATTTGGCATGTTTTCTTTGATTAAATCTTCCAATGGAATAAATAAAGATTGGTTCTGAGCAATTTCTGAATCTGTAAAAGCATTTGAACCTAAAAATGCATCTGGTAAATCTCCACTAGCAACCAAAACAGATTTCTTATCTGCCCAATCTGCGGCTACAAGTGTATCCCATTTAACATCGATACCTGATTCCTTGGCAGAATCTGTTAGAAAACCTTTGTGATAATCTTCTCCCCAGTCAGACCAACGAACAGTTGTGATTTTATAAGAATCTTCTCCAGACTTATCGTCCTTATTCGCATTATTGGAATTTGCACAGGCTGTTAAGCCAGCAAGTGTAACGGTTCCTAAGAACAAATATGTAAATGATTTATTTTTCATGTTTTTCTCCTATTCCTTCAACGCGCCAATCATTACGCCTTGATTAAAATATTTTTGAACAAAGGGATATAGCAACATTATCGGAGCGGTTGAAATAACAATTGCTGCATATTTCATCATATCGGCTTTGATACGAAGATCTG
The DNA here is from genome assembly GCF_047464035.1 of Streptococcus mitis. GTDB lineage: Bacteria > Bacillota > Bacilli > Lactobacillales > Streptococcaceae > Streptococcus > Streptococcus mitis_DX. Next base: position 55,118 of record NZ_JASHCQ010000003.1, on the reverse strand, counting down.
ATGCAACTTCTCCTGTTGCTTGCGATTGTAACATTTGATTACTAATTAGTAAACGTCGTAAAATTAATTGCAATGGTTGTAAATTTTCATTCGTTAAATAAATTAAAGCATTAAACCACGAATTCCAAATACCAACTGCAGTCCAAAGTCCAATAACTGCTATAATAGCTTTTGATAAAGGAACGACTATCTTAATAAAATAACGAATTGTACCACAGCCATCAATTTGCGCAGCCTCCCACATCCCATCTGGAATACTATTATTAAAGAAAGTTCTAGCAACAATAATATTGTATGATGAAACTGCAAAAGGTATTACCATTACCCAAAATGTATCAATTAGGCCAACATTCTTTACTGTTAAGTAGGTAGGAATCAAACCACCTGATACAAACATAGGGATTATGTATAGAATGCTCATCCACTTTCTACCAACTAATTCTTTTCTAGATAAAGCATAACCAGCTGGAATATTGACTACTAAAGCAACTAAGGTACCAACAACAGTATATAAAATGGTATTTAGATAGCTACGCAAAAATAAAGGTTGTTGAATAAGACGTAAATATCCATCTAATTTCCATTCTCTAGGAATAAACCATACCTTCCCATTTGCAACATCTGAAGGATTACTAAAAGATGCAATCACTACAAACCATAACGGATAAACAATTAACAGGATAAGGAAAATTGCTAAACCATAGGTAACTATATCAAATAATAATTCAGAGTTCGTTTTTCTTGATTTATGAAACCATTTCACCTTGAGCACTCCTTCCTTTAAAAAAGACCCGTTCTGGTATATCTTTTTGAGAACCAGTTAACAGATAACAAAATTATTAGATTAACTACCGTGTTAAATAACCCTATAGCTGTCGAATAACTATACTGAAAGTTCACCATACCAACTTTATAAACATAGGTCGAAATTATCTCACTTCCTGCTAAATTAAGAGGATTCTGTAGTAGTAACACTTTCTCAAAACCTACACTTAATAAACTACCTGCTCTTAATATTAATAGAATCATAGCAGTCGGCAAAAGCAATGGTAATTCTATATGCCGAATTTTTTGTAATCTAGAAGCGCCATCCATAGTTGCAGCCTCATAATATGTAGGATCAATTGCAGAAAGCGCTGCCAGATAAATAATACTATCCCAACCAATATGTTGCCATACATCACTCCAAACATAAACACCTGCAAAACTAGTAGGTTTTGATAAAAAATCTGGAATAGTAATTCCAACAGACTTAAATACATTTGCTAACAAACCACTAGTAGGAGATAAAAATAAGATAATCATCCCACACATAACCATTGTAGAGATAAAATGAGGTAAGTAAGTTGTCACTTGAAATATTTTTCTAAATTTCCCAACTCTTAACTGATTACTGATTATAGCTAGTATAATAGGCAAGGGGAATCCTACTACAATACTATAAAGTGAAATTTTTAATGTATTGAACATAGTTGTCCCGAATTGGAATGATGAGAAAAATTGAGTAAAGTACTTAAATCCTACCCACTGACTAGCAAAGATACCATTGGCTGGTGAATAGTCTTTAAATGCAATAATTAGTCCCAACATGGGAATATAGGAAAATAAAATTAATAGCAATATTGAAGGAAAAAGTAATATATATAACGGAATACTATGCTTTAATTTTATTTTATGAAGTTGAGATGCTACTTTCATGTTTTTCCTCCCATCTGATTTTCTACGATTATTTTACACCATATAGAATTCCCTTAATAGAACTTTTTGGACTAGGTTTATCAATTTTTCAGTTTTTTAATTTTAAAAACTATTACTTTTCCGACATCTTGATAAAACATATCTGTTTTGTTACATGATATCATATTTTCAAAGTGCTATAATTTTAATAGGAGAATAGTATATGAAATTAAATCACGACTTATCAAAAAAACATTCCATTCATTTTTTCTTTAAACTCCTACTTGTACTACTATTGATAAATATTTTAATCAATATTGCTATGAGTAACATAACCAGAAATTTTATTAAAAACCAAAATATAGTACACCTACGTAGTTCAATTGAAATTTATGCTGACTCTGTTAATGAAAAATTGCATTCTGTAGAACGCTTTATGTACTCAACAATAACGCATAATGAATCTTTAGAGAAATTAAATCATGTACAAACGTTTCTTGAGTATCAAGAAAATCTTAAAAAAGTTCAAACTAGCTTTACAGAGTTTGAATATCAAAATGAAACTCATATGACATTCTTATTAGAAACCGATAGTACTGATCATTTTATAAATGTCTCCAATCTTTATATTCCATATGAAGATTATCTACTATTAAAATCAAATCTAAAATCATTGCGTAGTGATATAAGTGACCGTAAATGGAAAAATGTAACTACTAAAAACAGCGAATACTTAGTTAAATCTGTTCATTACGAAGGAAAAATCATTTATGCCGTCATATCTTCAGAAGATATCCTAAAACCTCTCAGAAAACTCAATATTGGAAATAATGGTAAACTTTCCCTAAAAGAGCCTAATAATATACCCTCCGAAAACTACCTGATTCATGCTCAAAATGAAAAAACGCATTTACCTTTCGATATTTATGTTTTAGTCGATTATGCCGAAGTCTTTAGAAATATCACACTCTTAGAAGTATTTTTATCAGCCGTTCCTATCATTATCACCATTTTATCAATCATCATTATCCTGTATATTCGTCAGTGGATGATTAAACCGATAACAAGACTCACTGAACGACTCTCTCAACTCGGAGACTCCATCCCCCCTTCTGAATTTTTTATATCTGAAGGTATACTAGAAATTGATAAGGCAAATGATAAACTTAATAAAGTAATATTTGACATGCAAGAATTAAAAATACGAGAATACCATTCACAACTAGAACTTAAGAAGATTGAACTTAATTATCTTAAAAATCAAATTCGACCGCATTTCTACTTAAATATGTTATCAATGATTCATAGTATGCTTCAAACAAAAAACTACAAAGAAATTGAAGAATTAACTATCCTAACTTCAAATTATCTCCGTCATTTATTTATGGCTAATCAAGATTTTTCAGAACTTAAAGATGAAGTTCAGCATATTAAAGATTATTTAGAAATACAACGAATTCGATATGGAAATAGCATCTACTTTTCACTAAACTACAATGATGACCTACAAAATACTCTTATCCCATCATTACTTTTACAAACATTTATTGAAAACACAATCAAACACGGTTTTTCATTTCAGGATTTATTTACAATTTTGCTATCGATAAAAAAAGTAAAAACTGAGAACTCAGATTATATTCAGATTTGTATCGAAGATAATGGTCCAGGTTTCTCTGAAGAAATTTTATCAAAACTAAATCAGAAACAGTCTCTAATAACAGAAGATGGACATCATATCGGGATAACAAACACCATCGAACGTTTAAATCTTCTCTATCCTAATGACTATAGTATTGCATTTGAAAATAATGAAGAAGGTGGAGCTAAAATTCTTTTACTCATTCCATACAAGATTATAGACGGAGGTTATAATGAACATCTTATTAGTTGATGACGATCGTTTTATCATTGAAGCTTTACGAGAGAAAATAAATTGGGCTAAACTACACATTGACATTGTTTATGTTGCCTATAGCCTCACTCAAGCTCAAAATATTATTAGAGAGCATCCTATTGATCTCATGATAAGCGATATAGAAATGCCTCAAGGCAGCGGCCTCGAACTCTTATCTTGGATTAGAAATGAAAAATATGATATAAAAACAATTTTTTTAACTAATTACGCCGACTTCAACTATGCTCAAAAAGCAATTGAATTGCAAAGCTTTGAATACTATCTAAAACCCATTAACTTTGAAAAATTAGAATTTATTATTCAAAAAGCCATTAGTAAAATTGAGAATCATAACTTAAATGGAAAAAATGATTCACTTTTACAAATAGAAGATAATTTCTGGTATGATTACCTTAGAAAACCTCAAATTTCTCGCATTGATGAACTAGAAAACATAGCGAGCAAACAAGATTTTATTCTTAAACAACACCAGTATTTTTTCCTCGCAGTTTTAACCATTAATCTTAATGAAGAAGATTATTCTGTAGAAACTCCATCATGGACTTCTCAACTAAAAAGAGAACTTCAAAGAATTTCACAACCTTCTTATAATCTGATAAGTCTATTCAAAATGGAAAGCCAGGTCGATCAATATGTTTGTCTCTTTAGAGTAGACTCTTCCAAACGTAGTGACAAACTGGCATATGAAATTCATTCTCAAATTTCCAATAACTTTAGTAAATACTCAAACATTATATATAAGAGTTGCCATAAAATATCCGATATTTTATTTCATACCAAAGAACTCTACACTTATAATGAACAATATGTTTCTTATTGGAATACTATTACATGTGTTCCACATAGTTTCCCAACTTCCTTTAAAACAGAAACTCTTTCAATTACTTTTTTAGACACCTTAAGTGAATACGAATTAAGAGAAAAAATTAATTCACTTGCCTATAATTCTCAAATTCCTACTTTCACACTACAACAAATTTTACTAGATTGGATTCAACAAATAGGGATATATCTAGATCAAAATGGAATTTCAGCACATAAATTATTCCAAAATAGCACTCATGATTTCCTATTCCAACGACGTTTTCATTCAATTGAATCATTTCAAGATTACTTTGATTATTACTGGTCACATGCCAAGAAATTTGCAACAAACCTTGAAAACCAAAAAAATAGTATTCAACGTATTGTCGAATACATAGATCATCACTACTATGAAGATATAAATCGTTCTATCTTAGCAGATATGGTTTATCTCAGCGCAGATCATTTAGCTAGAATTTTTAAAAAAGAAACTGGAGAAACTCTTGTTAAATATATAACGGATAAGCGCATTAATGCTGCTAAATCTCTCCTATCTCAAACAAATATCTCGATATCACAAGTATCTTGTCAAGTAGGGTATGATAATTATTCTTACTTTACTAAAATTTTTAAACAAAGGACTGGACTTTCTCCTGGAGATTACCGTAAAACTTATCAAAACAAAATGTAAGCAATCTAAATCATTGAAATGATAAGTAAAATTCAAGGTCTGTAGTAATTTTTGAAATTCTACAGTTTTTCCAAAGATAGCTCCATAAACTTATTTGAAATTGCTGATAAGGTAACTTCTTAAAAAGTCAGTTTGAGAAAAACAGCCAGCAAATATTTCTAGAATAAAACGTATACTATCAAGTTTTTTATTCCTGATAGTATGCGCTTTTTATTTGAATACTTGCTACAAAACCTCACAAGATTTACTATCATGCCATACCAAAATGGACTATTTTTTGATTATAGAAAAAGATTATTTTTAAATGTTTAGAAATAATAAAATAAATTCCAATTTATTTCTAAATATTTGAAAATAATGTCTATTTGTATTATACTATCTTTGAGGTATCTATTATGAACTATATTAAAAGACCACATTATTTAGATTTTTTAAGAAGACATCGTGACCGACAAATCATCAAAGTTGTGAGTGGAGTTAGACGAGCTGGTAAATCTGTTCTCTTTCAACTCTATAAAGAGGAGTTACTAGCAACTGGGGTAGACGAGGATCAAATCATATCCATCAATTTTGAGGATCTGAGTTACTATGACCTCCGACATTTTCAAACATTATACGCTTATATAAAAGATCAATTAGTTAGCGAGAAAACATACTATATCTTTTTAGATGAAATTCAACATGTTGAGAAATTTGAACTGGTAGCAGATAGTCTATTCATCCTACCAAATGTTGACCTCTATTTGACTGGATCAAACGCCTACTTTATGAGCAGCCAATTAGCAACAAACTTGACTGGTCGGTATGTTGAGATAGAGGTTCTTCCTTTGTCATTTGAAGAATATCTATCAGGTCAATCTCTCACAGAAAATCTGAATACAACAGAAATTTTTAACAATTATCTCTTTAGTGCTTTCCCTTACTTATTGCAAACATCATCTTACGCTGAAAAAATTGATTATCTAAGAGGAATATATAACTCAATACTGTTAAATGATATTGTAACTAGATTAGGAAATCCAAATCCTACTATTATTGAACGCATTGTCCGAACCCTTCTCAGTAGTACAGGTAGCTTAATATCAACAAATAAGATTCGCAATACCCTGGTCAGCCAAAACGTTTCAATCTCCCATAATACTTTGGAAAATTATTTGACGACTTTGACAGATAGTTTGCTTTTTTATTCCGTTCCACGTTTTGATGTAAAAGGTAGAGCATTATTGCAACGCTTAGAAAAATATTATCCCGTTGATTTAGGTTTACGACATCTCTTATTACCAGACCACAAAGAAGACATTGGGCATATCTTGGAAAATATGGTATATTTAGAATTGAGACGTAGATATTCACAAGTATATGTTGGTAATTTAGATAAATATGAGGTTGATTTTGTTGTTGTAACTGATCTTGGTCACTACACTTATTATCAAGTCAGTGAAACAACACTTGCTCCAGAAACACTAGAAAGAGAACTTAGACCACTAGAAGCCATTAAAGATCAATTCCCAAAATATCTATTAACAATGGATACGATTCAGCCAACAGCCAATTACAATGGTATTGAGAAGAAAAACATTATAGATTGGTTACTAGAAAAGTAGATAGGCACTGAACACATAAATTGAGACGCAAAAATAACACTCCTGTTTAGATCTAGTGAAACTATGAACAGGAGTGTTTTATTATGACCGAAAAAGGTTATTCCGTAGAAACTAAGTTACCCTTCATCAAAATAAAAAATGATAGAAATTAAATAAGGTAATCACGCCTAGCCTTGCAATCAAAATTTAGAAAAGGTTATCACAAAGCTAATCGAGCTAAAAAATCGACAAAAAAGCACTTTGCAAAATCTTTGCAAAGTGCTTTGAAACGTTGATATAATCGTATTGATTAACGTTTTGAGAATTGTGAAGCTTTACGAGCTTTTTTCAAGCCTTGTTTGACAAGGTTTTGTTTTAATTTATTTTAGTGTAGCATGATACCAACATCTTTTGACCTTCTATTACAATATTTAATAAAAAAATTGAATAAGTTGAACTAAAAAAGAGAAAGTTTCTCCTTCTGTTATTATCAATATCTTGCTTTTGGACTAGGAAGTTAAGTAGTTATGCGAAAACTGAGTCATAGGAATAAATCTTTTTCTAGTAATGTTTCGCAACTCTACTATAACGGATTTATTCCTTTTAGTGTTTACACAACTTATTTTACACTACCTCACTTTGTCATTCAAACTAAACATGGTATAATAGTTAAGATTTTTACACTACTCATTTCTGGGCAGAAGTGGGCAGTAAAATTTAAGAAACAGGGGCTAAACCCTTGGTATGAAAGGAATCTATAAAATATTATGATGAACATGCAAAACTTGTTCCAAGATTTTTTTAGACTTGTTAACGTCAGAAATATTGATTTAAAGCCTTTCTTGATTCCCAAAATTAAACTAAAATGACCTGAAATCATTTCAATAAGGCTAAAAATAGACTATGCAGTATCTTCTATATAATCAAAAATGCTTCACTTAATTAGTGAGGCATTTTTGATTAATATTCACTGTAAAGGTCTATTTATTTAACTCAAGAGACGATGATATTATTTTCAGAAAGATATTTTTCACACTTTTTAAACTGATTATAGTAATGTTGCAAATACACCGCTCCTTTATTTAATGCGTCTACCCTATCAATAACTTGAAGATCATAGTTTCCATTTTCATTTTTTAAATAAACAAGCAATAATAATTTATAAGAACCATCTACACCTTCGAATAAACAAAAAATAAAATGAGATTGATTTTCATTTGGATTATTCGAAATGAACGAACTGGGAGCAATACAATTATTATAATGTAGCCTGGCTGGATTGAAAAAATTACTATTTTCATTAAGATGGATATGAACTGCATTAAATGAAAAATAGTTATCATCTATTGTATCATTTTTTACATCATTATTTTTAATATAAGGTGTGAATATGTAAGTAGACTTTATGGTTCCTGAATTTTCATATATTCTTAGCTTAGGTACCTCAATCTTCTTTTCCTCACCGTTGAATACAGCTTTTACTTCTGACATCTCCTCTTTTTTATAGGAGATGGATAATTTAGCTCTTCTATCTTTTTTTAAAACATTAATTCTTTCTATATATACAGTAATAATACTGATAAGAAATGCCAAAAATGCAATCGGTTCACTTATGACTTGCTGATAAACATAAGAAACGATATCAATAAACATTTTAACAACTGTCACTTTAGATTGTCTTAATATGTAAACCAATAAACATATAGTTAACCAAAACCAAATCGTTTTATAAAAAGTTAGTTTTTTCAATTTTTTCATTTTAAATTCTCCACTCCATAATCTTTATCGTTCTCTAAAGTTATTATCCTAATCAGTTTGATTTACCATTTATTATGACCTCCAATAATTCATCCGCAACAACATCTTCAACGTACTTCCTTATCGCTCTAACATTAGGGAGGGTGTTTAGATGCGATTCAATACAAGCTAATATCTTGTCCTCATCTAGATATTCCTGATACCTTTCATCTATATATTCAGAGCTAATAATTTTTGAATACGTCAATTTTAAAATTTGCTTTTTCTCATCAATAGATAGTGGAGAAAATTTAACAAAACCATCAAATCGGCTCAATAATGCTATATCAATATTTTTTTCCATTTCTAAACGACTTTTAAAATTAGAAGTGCAAATAATAATTGAGTTACTTAAATCTACTTTATAATTTTGATCTTCATAAATGCCTTCATCAAACATTTGAAAGAAGGTGCTATGAAAAAATGCAGGAGCTAAAGCGAACTCATCAAGCAAAATAACATTAGATTCTCTGTTTAGTAATGTTTTAGAAAATGAGTCCTCGCTATGGTTTGTTGATTTAAAATATTTTACACTTGATTCACCACCAACCATCGACATTTGTTCTCTAATAATATTGTTATTTCCATACAGTGTAAATGATAGTTGTTTTACTGTTTCAGTTTTTCCTATTCCTGGTTCACCATAAAACATTAATACTAGTGGTTTCGCATTCGTACGCACCAACTGAGTAACCAATTTCCTTAATAAACTTTTCTTAGCTTTTTCTTGACCAACTATTTTTTCATTTAAATCTTCAGAAATCCTTTTAAGTTGCTCCTCACTAATTTTTGCAAAAGTACTTTGTTCAATATTTAAAAATTCTGATTTAACTTGTTGCTTTAATGAATTAAAGAATTTTTTAGGGGGATTATGAAGATATATTTCTTCAGTTCCTGAATCATTAAAAATTTTGATTAATAAATCAATATTTTCAAAAACTAGGCTCCCAGAAAGCGAGTAGGTATCCATTCTAAAAATACAATTCTTTTTATCTATTAGAGGTTTTATTATATCAATAATAGTAGAATCTTTAGTCCAATTTATAATAACCTCATTAAATGAAACATAGTTATCTAATTTTGCGACCCTTTCATTAAACTTTTGAACTGGCTCAAAAAAAATATTAAATCTTACCATTATACACCTGCCACTAGAACATCATATATCGGTATTTTCTCATTATTTTGTTCTTCATCAAAGTCAGCTCCTAATTGTGACTGTCTCTGGTTTGATAGTCTATCTATCATTGTATTAAAACTTAAATCAATTGAATCTACTTCTCCAACCTTAATTCCATAAAGTTTGACATCCATCTTGGTCAAGTCACTCAACGTATAATTATTACGTAGACCCGATATATTGAATCTGAAAACACTTTCATTACTCTCGGAACTAATTCCCTTAATTTCATAATATCCAGAAAGTCGGTCCAAAGTTCGTTCAATATTCTTTATTTCAATACCTTTAAAATTATTTTTATCATCATCTGTAATACTACTCATTTTAGTAATATCACTAATCATATCAAGAACAGGAGTGATGTTACGGTAAAAAGCGGGAGAGTCTTTCTCAATAAAAAGCTTAACATTATCTAAGCATTCCACTTTTGAAGAATTTTTATTGGTCACAAACTTTTTAAAATTACTTAGCAATGTAGAGGTAATTTGTGATTCTACTACACCGCTTCGTTGATATGAAGCATTGCCAGAGAGCCCTATCTTAAATCGAGTAAAGAAGTTCATACCAACCTTTCCCTCGGCATCTACTTCAACCATATTTTTGGAGACACGCTTTATGATATCAGATTGTATTCCATTTTGATGTAATTCTAAAAAGTCAAAAACGGCTTGCTCATCAAGATAAACAATTTTACCAGCAAAAAAATCAACCATTACTTCCTCCTTATTACTATATTCAGACTATTTGAATAATCCTATTATACCAAAACATCAACTATTACCAAAAAATTCTATTCTATATCCCTCAATTTAGTAAGAAAATCGAAAAAAGAACACCCCGAAAGGTGCTCTTTGGAAGTATAGTAATTCTTTCGAATTAACGTTTTGAGAATTGTGATGCTTTACGAGCTTTCTTAAGACCTGGTTGGGGCACCACTTATTTCATCTAATTTCAAAGTGCTTTAAAATCAACGTTTTTATAAGTTTTCAAAAAATAAAATTTCAACTAATTTCAATCAGTTTCATTAAAATAAGGTAAACTTTCATAAAAAATAAGCAAAAATCGAACCAGAATATCAAAAGTTTCCCTTATATAAAATTTTTACATGTATACTAATTTGTTTTCATTAGAAAAGAGAGCCACCGCTCTCTTTCTTTTTATCTATTATATTTTCGTTTTCCTGCTAAAGCAAATAGTCCAACACTTGCTCCAAGCAATGCTAAAAGTCCTGAATCCTTCGTTCCTGTATTTGGAAGTTGTTTCTTAGGTTCTGCTTTTGCATTTGTAGCTTGTGCAGGAGATTGATATGTTTTATCGTCTTTAGTTCCTACTGTCGCAACTACTGCTTTATCCTTAGCCTTAGCCTTCCCATCCACAACATCAACCACTTTACCGTCAGCATCAAGGACAGGCTTAACTTCTCCACCTGCGTTACGGATTTCTTCTGCTCTGTCCTTCAAAGCCTGCAAGCGTTGTTGTCCAGCAAGGTATGCGTCATGGTCGGCTTTAAGTTGCTTAAAGTTCTCATACCTACGAGCCTTAACTTCAGCGATACCCTCAAGACGAGCCAACTCTTCTTTAGCAGTCTCCAACTCAGCACGAAGTACTTCAAGCTTAGCATTAGCATTAGTAAGCTCTTTGTCTAAAGCTTTAAGGACTTCATCACGCTTAGTAAGGGCAAGTTCAAGAACTGTATAAGTGTCAGTAGCTTCTTTAGATGCTTCACGTTTACGAGCAAGGTCTTGACCAGCTGACTTACGAGCCAAGACTGCTACATCATGAGCCTTATTAAGAACTTCCAATTCACCCTTAGCAGTTTCAAGAGATTGGTCAGCAGTTGATTGTTCAGCTTTAGCAGTCTCAAGAGCTGTTTTAGCTTCAGCAAGAGCCTTAGCTTTGTCAGTAGCATTTGATTTAGCAAGAGCAAGTGATTCCTTAGCAGTTTGCAAAGCTTTAGTATCCTGTGCTAGTTTATCTTCAGCATCAGCAAGAACCTTTTCAAGTGACGGAACATCAATCTTGTTACCTACTACGTTAGATAGGTTAGTACGAGCATTAGCAAGTGCTGTCTCAGCGTTAGTGTAGGCAGTTTGGGCTGATTGAACTGCTGATTTAGCTTGGTTGAGTACAGAAATGGCGTTGTCGTAAGTTGATTGAGCCAAGTCTAGTTTTTCTTGGAGATCCTTAGCATTATTGTTTGCGGTAACTACCTTGGTTTTGTCGAACTTAGCATTTTCAGAGATACCATTATTAGATGTACCGTCGATGTGGATGCTGAATGGGAAAGTTTTGTTAGTACGAATACCAACACCAACATATTGTTGGTACACAACATCTGGCTTTGTGCTATCCAAACTTGAGAGACTTAAAGCATGCCCCCACTTAGGTTCAGAGTCGTTGAAAATCATTGAAATAAGGTTTTCATAGATTGCTTCTTTCAACTCAGCTAAGTTAGTTACTTCGTTCGCACTGAAACCAAGATTTTCAGAAATTAGGATACCATTTTTAGCTTCTACCCCATCAAGAGCATCAAAGTCATGATCGCCTTCTAGTTTAGACGCTTTTGCAACTTCTTTAGCAATACGCATAGAGTCTTCTGTTACAATTGCATGAGGAGTACCAAAGGCATCACGGATTTGGTTGATAAGGTCAGCTGTGAACAAGTTGATTTCACGCTCTACCTCTGGGGTAAGGTTAGCTACATCAACTTTAACATCACGGTCTTTACCAGTAACTTTGAAACGGTTAGGGTTGTTCTCAGTGTCTCCAAGATACCCACGTCTTTCCATTTCTTTTTCACCAAGGTCTTTAAGTTGGTTAGATACAGATTCACTTTTAGATTTAGCATACTCTTTCAACAAAGAGATATACTCTTGACTTACAGTGAAACGAGCATTAGTTGTTGAAATACTTTCCAACTCTTCTTTAGCACGGTCAAGGTCGGCTTGGGCTGAAGTAAGGGCAGTTTCTTTGTTTGATTGGTCAGCTTTAGCATTAGCAAGGGCTGTAGTGGCTAAAGATAGAGTTGCTTCAGCACTAGATACCCCAGTTTGAGCATCTTTGATGGCTTGTTCTTTGTTAGATTGAGCTTTTTTACCATTATCAAGGTTGGTTTGGGCTGTGGATACTGCTTGAGTGTCTTCAGCGACCTGAGTAGTAAGCGTAGCTACCTCTTTTTCAAGGGGAGCGACATCAGTAGTAGATGAAAGAGAATCTACTTTCTTCTGAGCGTCAGCAACCTTATTAGCCGTAGCAGTTACAGTTTTCTCAGCATTAGATACTAGCTTAGTTTGGTCAGCAACCTTTTCAGCAGTGGTAGAAACAGACTTATCAGCATCAGCTACAGTCTTTTCAGCTGTAGCAAGCTCACTGGCTTTCTTTTCAGCGTCAGCCTTAGCTTCAGATACCTTTTGAGGTGTAACCGACTTAGCTTCTTCTACTTTCTTAGTAGTATCAGCAATAGTCTTTTCGGTAGTGGCGATGTTTGCTTCAGTAGTTGAAACAACTTCTTTTTGTTTAGCTACATCCTGATTAGCTTTATCTGACTCAGCCTTAGCCTTATCTACGTCCGATTGACTAGGAACTTTAGGGACAACCTCATCCTTAGCAACTACCCTAGTTGCAGGCTCGTTAACGGCTACTTCCGTTTCGCTAGCTGATACCCCAGTAGATACCCCAAAAGCTGTAAGTGCTAAAGTAGAAACGACAGCACCTGTGCGCAATTTCTTGATGGTTCCGTGACCTTGTGTGTTTGATTCTAGCATGTAAACTCCTTTATGTCTTAAAAGACTGTTTTATGAATAATATTATACCACATTTTACAGTCTTTAAAACACCATTCTAGCAAAAATTTCAGTCTTTTGATAATGATTTATTCAACGAGATAAACTTGTATGATAGTTATGAGGTACTATCATGACTGAAAAAATAAATTTAAGAGAATTTGTTGCAAAACAAATCAGACTTCTAAGACTGAAAAGCGGAATGACACAAGAATATCTAGCAGAAAAGGCTGATCTGGGATTCAACTATATCTATAGATTAGAGAATAAACAGTTAAACGTTAAGCTTGAGACTATTGAAAAAATCATACAAGCTCTTGAAGTTGATATGAATACTTTTTTTAATATTGAAAATCAAAATCAAAGCGGAGAATTTTCACAACTCATTGAAGATATTAGAAACCTACCAACAGAAAAAAGAGAACCTACTATAAAAGCTCTCCGAGATATATTAAAACAAATAAATTAAGCCAAGTATTTTTGAACTTGGCTTTTTTAAATTTGCTAATTTAGTTTTTAGTTCCTCCTTTTATATCATGCCTTGTTTTAGTCTGACTATAAATAAATTGAGGTATATCTTCACCATTCAATGCTTTATTAGCATTAGTGAATAACCAATCTAGTAAGACAGATTTATCATAAGTTTTTCCAAATTTAATGTTAAATTCATTCATCCCAGCTAGTCCATTAGTTGCTTTTTCAATGCAGTCCAATAAACCTAACTCTTCTAGACGTTCAGCTAACCTAAACGAATCTTCTTTTAAATAGTCGTTATATATCTCTCTTTGATATAAATCATTAGTAACAGAAAATCTTCTAATAATATTAAAAATTTCGCTACTTTTTTGAGGCTTAATAGTGGAAGATTTTTCTCGATAATTTTTCTCATATCTTTTTAACTGCGAGAGCGATAAAGTCCCTGCTGATTTTGTATAAATATTGTATTCAAAATATTCTTCTAAAAAACGTTCTTGTGATAATTTATCTTTTTTTCTTTGTCTGTACAATATTTCAGAAATATTAGAAGAAATAAACTCATCTTGTATTTCTAACTTTAAATCTTCAAAATTAATCATATATTACCTCCTTTTAAAAACATTATAGCACCTTTCAATAATAGTGTCAAAAAAAGATTCTAACCATAAAATTAGAATCCTTTTTTAGTTATAAAAAAATATATAAAATAGTATCAAAAGTTAGATAAAAACTTTAAATGATAAGTTGTTCAATTATTAATATCCAAATCACTTATTAGAAACAATATAGATAAAAAGCCTATTTTAATCGAAAATATTAATCATGATTTATATATTTTACATAAAGAAGATTCTTTAAATAATGGTGTCAAAAAAGAGACACCAACTATATTAATCCCTCACATTGCTCATGGAACAAAAAAAATATATACTAGTGTCATAAGTTAGCTAACCAATTCAAATATAGACCGTCCTATCATTCAAAGTTAAAATTGCTAGTCAGACGGAAGATTAGCAAAGGAGGCATTCATATGTCAAAAGAGAAAAAATTAATCATAGGAAACTACGAAAGCGCGAGAGCATTTTTATATGCTTTGTCAACTTCTATTGATATCTCGTCAGATATCAAAGTAATCAATACAAACAATGGAATCATAAACGAGGGTCAAGATAATCAACGACCATGGGCATCTCTTACATGCGTAGATGTCGAACTCTATGAACAGTTCGCTAGTATTGGTCAACAAAATTACTGCCCGACGTTCAAAGTCAAGTTGAAGAACTATCAAAACGAGAGTTTAGATGGTTTGGTCAATACTGACATCATACTTAACAAGTATGACTTGTCATTTGTTCTTGACAAGTTGAAGCAACCGGTCGGACTCGCTCTTGTAGCTGAACTTGCTGATATTTCATTAAGATAAGTGACGAACATAGTGAGTTATCATCTGCATTGTGTAGATGATAACTACTCACTATATGACGAGGTAACATATATGTTGATACAAATATTCTTTTATCTTATTCTTGCATTATTTATATGGCAAGGTTTTAATACTCTATACATCTCTCTAAAACGACAGTTTCTCATTGTGTCAGATGAGGTTGTTAAGAGAAATGAAAATTTATGGGAACAATGCCTCTTGTTAACAGGCAAGCAAGTTAAGTTTATAACTACATTGATTCAAAATGTCACACTTTGGTGGTTCAATAAGAAAGCTGATGAACAACTACAAGTCCGAAAAGGTACTGTCTTACAAAACGTGGTCAATCATCTCAATCAAAACTTATCTCATGATTTACAGTTAAAAACTATAAATCCTGCTACCACACGAGGTATAGATGTTTGGATCTATCTCGCTAATAATCTTGACACAAACTCCCAAAAGGAGCTTGAAGATTATTTCATGGGAGTGTTGGCTAAATACACAAATGAATTTGCTCTTGACTATATGCACATAGAAATGAATGTTGGTGCTGGTTGGGTTGCTAAATTTGATGTCAAAACATTTGAAGAGGCGACACACAATCGTATGGCAAGACAGACTGAAATCATTCAAGAAGAGGACTTCTAATATGATTAAAAACGTTTTCGAGGTCAACAGTAGGGGACACCCTTCCCCTTTCAACATTGACATAAACCGATATTTTGCTTGGATTATTGCAGGACCGTCTGGTTCAGGGAAATCAACCTTCTTGCATAGATTTATAGGTCTTGTGGCAACCCATGATACATCTGCTGAAGCTTATTTTATGGATTTTAAAGCTGATGATGAACTATTCTCAATGTCAGGGACTCATGTAGCTCGTGGATTCAACTGTCTTGATATGTTTGAAACTATCTATAATCGCTTTGAAAACAGATTAAGCAAGGTAGAAACGAATGACCACAATCTATATCTTATTTTTGACGAGTGGCAAGCATTTCTAGCTTATCTTGAACAAACTGATAAAAAGAAACACAAGGAAATACTGTCTAAAATGCTAATGATGAATAGTATGGGTAGAAGCCTAGGCTTCAGAATAATTTTATCCAGTCAGCGATTCTTATTGGTAGATTTGCCTGGACGATATAACTTTAATTGTGTCATCAGTTTATCAACTAGCTTTTTGAATGCAAGCAACAATAGACAGTTACTTTTCCCAGATATGGAAAAAGACGAGGTCATCGTCAAGCCTAGGGGATATGGGTATTTTCAAATAGAAGGCGAACCTGTGAGAATGTTTCGGACTATTCCAGTTAAGAATCAGCAAATTTTGAATCTACGAATTCAGGAGCTTTTCTCAAGGTATGAATAGCGGTTTTCCTGCTATACTTGTTTTGACGACAGTAGCCCTTTTTGAGCTATCTCATCGGTATAGTGTCGGCACTTACCAATCAGTAGGAAAATGAGGCCTTGCAAGGGCTTTGAGGGGTGGAGATTTTTCAGCGTAGTATAGCGAAGCCTAAAGCGAAAGCGTAACGAAGTCGAAAAATACTACCCCGTCCCTTGCCAGTCCTCAAGCGTTCTTAGTGTGTGATATCATCGGGCAGGAGAGGCTGGGGTTTGGGGCAAGCCCCAAGAGAAGATTTATTGGGGTTACTACGACCCCCAATAAATCAATAATCAATAATCATAGAAAGAAGACAAAATGGCTAAAGAAAAACGTTCAAATAAATGGGCATTCCTATTCTATAAGGAAAGTGCCCCAGAAAATTATTTAGAAATTCTCGAAGAGTTACACATTCCATTTGTTCTTAGCCCTTGGCATGATAAGGACATTAACAGGGAAACTGGGGAATTTAAAAAATCGCACAAGCACGGAGTCTTATTTTTTGAATCGCTAAAAAGTTATTCCCAAGTGTCAGAGCTTCTTACTGAGAAACTCAATACACCTTCCCACGTTGAAGTTGTCATGTCACCAAAAGGTATGTACGATTATTTCATACATGCAGAAAACCCTGAAAAAACTTTATACAATATAGAGGATATTGAATCAGGTTGCGGATTCGAACTTGATAAGTTCTTGATAGAGCAAAATTCAAATTTATTTCTAGAAACTGTTATCGATGTAATCACCGATAACGATTTTACCGAGTTCGAAGACTTAGTTCACTACGCTAGAAATAAAGATATTTCACTACTGGGATTAATAATTGAACGAACCTACTTTTTTACAAAATTTTTAGATTCTAGACGTTATAATCCCCAAAACAACAAAAAAACCTCCTCAGAAGATACTTTGGCGAGCAATACTGATGAGGCAAATACAGATGATTAAAAATCAACTGATACTTCAATTATAGCACAATAGGGAGAAATAACTTATGCAAGTAATTCTACCAGATGAACAAGTTAAACAAATTCAGCTCCTACTTGCTGAACTTATCACAAAAGAAATTGAAAAGAAGCTACACCATAGTAACCTTGAAAGCCCTTTTTTAAACAAACAGCAGGCTTGCCACTATCTAGGCATCTCAAACAATACTCTAGATAGTTGGATCAAGAAAGGACTGCCTACAATAAAAATAGGCAAGACTATACGATTTAATAAAGAAGCCATTAATTCATGGCTTTACTCACAAAACTAGAAATATCTATATTTTTGTTTTATAATAGTCATGATATTTTCTGGTTCGATACACAAGGAGAATATCATGACGACTATCAGTAAGACAAAGAACGGAACTTTTCGCTTAAAAGTTTATATCCCAATAGAAGCACGAATGCCACTTGGAATTGTCAATAGCAACTATTACGATAAGCGATTTAAAACTAGAAAGGAGGCAAGACAAGCTGAGATAGACTTGCTTACCAAGTTAAATCAAATAGAAGATAATGAGTTTACAGGACTAGGAAAAGAAGATATTCTTTTCTCAGACTTCTATAACAATATCTGGTGGGACTCTTATAAAGCAGGACAAACTACATCTACTTCTAAGCCACCAAGCAGGTCAACAGTTGCAAATACCAAAACATGTTTTGAAAAACATATACTACCACTTCTTGGAAACTATACGATACAGTTTCTAAATCAAAATAAGCAAGTTATCCTAAATCTAATGACATCTAAGGCTAATGAATATGCGAACTTCAAATCTTTACGTAGCTATGTGATTTCCATTTTTGATTGGGCAGAAGAACTTGAATATATTGAAGCAAATAGAGTTGCAAAAATATTAAGAAGAATAAAGGCCACTAAAAAGATTCAACTTGCAGAGTCAAAGAGAGAGGAAGATTTATATCTAACTCATGAACAACTCCAAGAATGGTTCTCAGCATTTCAAGAAGATTTAGAGAATGATAAAATAACCCTTAAAGATTATGTCCTATTTTATCTCACTTTTTTCTTAGGCGATAGAAAATCTGAAACCTATGCTCTTCAATGGAAACATATAGACTTTTCAAAATCGCAGATTCAGCTAATTCAAGCTTTAGATAGATATGGACAAGTAAAATCTACTAAAGGAAATAAGAAAACTATTTTCTCTATTTCTAATGACTTACTTCAACTTCTTGCCTCTTGGAAAGAGCAACAAAAATATGAGCTGGCAAAGTTTGGCATCATCAGTAATCCAGAACAATTTGTTTTTACATATATCGATACCAAAGGAAACATCAATAAGCCTTTACACGCCGACTATCTAAACAATAAAATGAAAAGCATCAGAAAGCGACATAAAGAACTGGCACATGCTACACCTCATAAATTACGACATACAGGAGCAACACTTGCTAAACAAGCAGGAATGAGTTTAGAAGCCATTTCTGAAGCATTGACTCATAGCGATACAGGTACAACTCAGATTTATGTCAATACTTCTAATGTAGTTCCTATAGCAGTTGGTGAATTTGCTTTAAAGTCTCTAAAACAATAAGGTAAAAACAAGGTGAACTTTGAGGTAAACTTTTTAAAAAAACACGAAAAAAGCACCCATAAGGTAAACTTTTGAGTGCTTTGAAACGTTGATATAATCGTATTGATTAACGTTTTGAGAATTGTGATGCTTTACGAGCTTTCTTAAGACCTGGTTTCTTACGTTCAACTTTACGTGAGTCACGTGTAAGAAGTCCTGCGCGTTTCAATGAATCGCGGAAGTCTGGGTCTACTTGAAGAAGGGCACGAGCGATACCGTGACGGATAGCTCCTGATTGACCTGCATATCCACCACCTACAACGTTAACGAAAACGTCGTATGAACCTACAGTTGAAGTAACTGCGAATGGTTGGTTGATTACAAGACGAAGGTCAGCGTGTGGGATGTACTCTTCAACATCTTTTTTGTTAACAGTGATTTTACCAGTTCCTGGAACAAGGCGAACGCGTGCAACAGCGTTTTTACGACGTCCAGTACCTGCATATTGTGCTTGTGACATACTTTATTGTTCCTTTCCTTAGATAAGTCCTGAAATGTCAAGAACTTCTGGTTGTTGTGCAGCGTGAGTGTGCTCAGCTCCAACAAATACTTTCAACTTCATACCTTGAGCGCGTCCAAGAGTATTGTGTGGAAGCATACCTTTAACTGATTTCTCGATCAAACGTACTGCATTTTTAGAACGAAGTTCACCTGCAGAGATTTGTTTCAATCCACCTGGGTGGTTTGAGTGAGTGTAGTAGATTTTATCAGTTGCTTTTTTACCAGTCAATTTAACTTTTTCAGCATTGATAACAATCACAAAGTCACCTGTATCAGTGTGTGGTGTAAATGTTGGTTTGTTTTTTCCGCGAAGTACGCTAGCAACTACTGCAGAAAGACGTCCAAGTGGTACATCAGTTGCGTCAACTACGTACCATTTACGTTCAACTTGGCCTGGTTTAGCCATAAATGTTGTTTTGTTCATGATTTCTCCTATATATAGTTCGATTTTTGTTTACGGTGATGGGTGTTCCTTCCCATCGAAAAGTATTTGGAAGGTTCCGGGGCCTTTCAAATGGGGTAAACAATACCGCCTACTATAATACCAAATTTCACCCCTAAAAGTCAATAGATATGAAAAATATTTTTCTGAATTCCACTCTTTTTGTCTCTCAAAAACCTCGCTTTCGCGAGGCTCTTCTATTTATAAGATAAGGCACGTTTAAAGGTTTTCCAAGGACCTAAATCATCTGTCTGCAGAACGAGACTAGCATACATACGCCCAATAAAGACTGTTGCAATTACTGCAAAAGCAATCGTAATAGCAAGCGAAATCCAAGCTTCTAGGCCATTTGCATAACCATTAATAGCTCTAAATGGCATGAAGAAAGTCGAAATAAAGGGAATATATGAACCGATTTTCAAGATCAAATTATCCCCTGCAGAACCTAAAGCAGTAACTCCCACAAAGCCTACCATAATTATAATCATCAAAGGTGACAAGGCTTTTCCTGCATCCTCAGGACGAGAAACCATAGAACCTAGGAAGGCTGCTAAAACTACGTACATAAAGAGACTGACCAAAATAAAGAGCAAGGTATTTAGAGAGAAAGCATCTCCCAAATGGTCCAGAATACCAAACTGAGCTAATAATGGCAAATCCTTAAAGAGCAGAATTGCAGCGAGACCACCCACGACATAGATGCCGATATGAGTCAAAATCACGAGTAACAAGGCAAGCATACGAGCATAGAAATAATGGCTAGCTCGAATGCTAGAGAAGACCACCTCCATGATTTTAGTCCCTTTCTCACTAGCCACTTCCTGAGCAGTGACACTAGCATAAGTAATTAAAATCATATAGAGAAAGGCTCCAACCGCTGTAGCCGCAATTGTTTGAATCATTTTTTTATTTTCCTTGGATTCATCAATTTTCTCCGTAAAGTTAACTGTTTGTTCCAAGCGTTTTTCCTGCTCTTGCGACAAATTAGCTGCCGAACGATTGAGTTGATCTTGAAGCT
Source organism: Streptococcus mitis (assembly GCF_047464035.1). Taxonomy (GTDB): domain Bacteria; phylum Bacillota; class Bacilli; order Lactobacillales; family Streptococcaceae; genus Streptococcus; species Streptococcus mitis_DX. Next base: position 33,851 of record NZ_JASHCQ010000003.1, on the reverse strand, counting down.
CATTTAACTTGCTCGTTACTCCTAGCTTAATAGCACTCTCAAGGGAAGTTTCACCGTGATAGACTGCCTTGAGGACGCTGTCCTCTTGGTCAATGGTTAGATAACCCTTGATTTTCTCATCTTTGATAGCAACTTGGGCACTGGCTTCATCCTGATAATCAAAATTGAGACCATTGGTAGATTTGAGACCTTCTGTCACAGCTGGAACCGTGCTAATCACTGCTATCTTACCACTTTGAGCCATTGATGAGCCTTGGAGATAGCCAATTCCTCCAGAGAGACCGATAAACAAGAATGGTGAAATCACCATAAAGAAGAAGCTCCACGATTTGACATGTCGAAGATAGGTTTCCTTGATTACAACCCACATATTTCTCATACTTCCACCCCTGATTCTAGTTTAAAGATTTCATCGATTGTTGGCGCTTGTTGATCAAAGGTTGCAATATATTGCCCCTGAGTCAAGATTGGGAAGAGTTCCCTTCCAGCGCTCTCATCCTCCAAGATCAATTTCCAACTGCCTTGTTTGGTCAAGCTCACCTGTTTAACATGAGGAAGTTTTTCCAATTCTTCCTTGCTTCGCTCACTTGAAACAAAGAGACGCGTTTTCCCGTATTGATTACGGACATCCTGGACCGGCCCATGCAAGACTACACGACCATCTCGAATCATGAGAATATCGTCACAAAGCTCCTCGACGTTGGTCATGACATGGTCAGAAAAGATAATGGTTGCCCCACGTTCTTTTTCTTGAAAAATGACTTGTTTGAGCAATTCTGTATTAACTGGGTCCAATCCACTGAAAGGCTCATCCAAGATAATCAAGTCTGGTTCATGAATCAGAGTAATAATGAGCTGAATCTTCTGCTGATTTCCTTTTGACAGACTCTTGATTTTATCAGTCAGCTTCCCTTTCACTTCCAACCTCTTCATCCATTGAGGGAGTTTTTCCTTGATCTCCTTGGCATCCATACCTTTTAGAGTCGCCAAGTAACGAACTTGTTCAAGGACTGTCAATTTAGGTATGAGACTGCGTTCTTCAGGCAGATAGCCAATCCGAGCGTAGGTCTCCTGACGAATATCCTGACCATCTAGACTAATTTCTCCTTGATATTCTAGGAATTTCAAAATACTGTGGAAAATCGTTGTCTTTCCAGCACCATTTTTCCCGACTAGTCCCAAAATACGACCTGGTCGTGCTTGAAAGTCAATACCAAACAAAACTTGCTTGGGTCCAAAACTTTTCTCTAGACTTCTTACTTCTAGCATCTTTCACCTCCGAAATTTCTTTCACTCATTATACTCTTTTTTGATAGCCTTTACAATAATTTTTGTCCATTTTTATCATCCTCATTTTAGTAAAAAATCTTGGAATACTTTGAGCTATGAGTACATTATACAGTAGCAAACTTCAATTTATCTTCTCTGTTCCTCAACTGTCTATTTTTAATCCTGAATTGTTATTTGAAAAGCAAAAATCCACCCCGAAGGATGGATTGATGATTTAACGCACTTCTGCATTGACTTTTTCTTCGAGAGAAGCTTGGATTTTTTCCATATAGCGTGCGACTTCTTCGTCCGTTAAGCTATCTTCTGGATTTTGGAAAGTCAAGCTATAAGCCATTGACTTCATACCAAGTCCCAATTTTTCGCCTGAGAAAACATCAAAGAGTTTGATATCTGTCAAACGTTTCACGCCGGCAGCTTGGATAGCATCTACAACTTCTTGGTGAGTTACTTCTGCCTTGAGGAGAAGAGCAACGTCACGGCTGACTGCTGGGAATTTCGTGATTTCCACAAATGGAGCAGCAGGTTGAAGGGCTACTTCGATGGCTGAAAGGTTGAGCTCAGCTACATACGTTTCTGGAATATCGTAAGCCTTAGCAGTGACTGGGTGTACTTGACCAAGGAAACCAAGAACTTGGTCACCGAGTGAAATGACTGCTGTACGACCTGGGTGGAGGCTAGCGATTTCAGCTGTAGCTGTATAGGTCACTTCTAGTCCCAAACGAGCAAAGAGGGCTTCAAGGATTCCTTTAGCATAGAAGAAATCAACTGGAACCGCTGCTGTTTGGAAATCTTTTTCAGCAACCAAGCCTGTCAAGGCAAAGGCAAAACTGTTAATTTCGTTTGGTAGATCTTCTTTTGGATTACCAGTTTGCTCAAAGACTTTTCCGATTTCATAAAGGGCCAAGTTTTTGTTCTTACGAGCCACATTGTAGGCAACAGTATCAAGGATACCTGAAATCATATTTTGACGGAGGACAGAACGGTCCACTGTCATTGGCCACATAAGTTCCGTAAGGTTACTTGGTTGAGCCGTAAACTCAACTGCTTTTTCAGGAGTTGTTAGAGCGTAGGTGATAATTTCTGTCAAACCTGCTCCTTCAGCGATCGTACGAACTTGACGGCGGAGTTTTTGGGTTGCAGTCAATTCACCAGCTGTACCATCATCTTTTGGAAGGCTGGTTGGCAAGCGGTCATAACCATAGATACGAGCGATTTCTTCAAAGAGGTCTGCTTCGATGGTGATATCCCAACGACGACGTGGTACGCTGACTGTAAAGCTGTCTGCATTTCCAGAAAGACCAAAGCCAAGACGACGGAAGACGTCTTCTACATCAGCATAAGAAAGATCAGTTCCGAGGACACGGTTAACATCGGCAAGAGTTGAAGAAACTTCCACATCAGAGGTATCAAGCTCACCTGCTGAAACGATACCTTTACGTACCGTCGCACCTGCAAGCTCTGCAATCATGCTAGCTGCCGCATCAAGGGCTTGATTGACTGTTGCCACATTGATCCCTTTTTCAAAGCGAGAAGATGACTCAGAACGAAGGTTGAGGCGACCACTAGTCTTACGGATTGATTTTCCGTTGAAGACTGCAGCTTCAAGGACGACACGACTAGATTTCTCAGAGATTTCTGTTGCTTGACCGCCCATGACACCTGCAAGGGCTACTGGCTTGTCTGCGACAGTGATGACTAGGTCATTTGTTTCCAAGTCACGTTCTTCACCATCCAAGGTCACTAATTTTTCACCAGCACGAGCTTCACGCACACGGATGTCAGTCCCTTCAAAGGTATCCAAGTCAAAAGCATGCATTGGTTGACCAAAGTAGAGCAGGATGTAGTTTGTCACGTCCACCACGTTGTTAATAGGACGGATACCTTCATTCATAAGAAGGTTTTGCAACCATTGTGGACTTGGTGCGATAGTCACATTGTCCAAGATACGAGCTGCATAGTAAGGCGCCTTGTCTGTCTCAATGCCCACAGAAAGAGCATCTGCTGCAGTTTGGTCAGTTTCTGAAAGAGTAAATTCTTTAAAGTTGACCGCCTTGTCATAGATGGCAGCCACTTCGTGAGCTACTCCACGCATAGAAAGGGCATCTGCACGGTTTGGTGTGATTGAAAGTTCGATGATTTCATCATCCAAGTCTAGGTATGAGAAGACTTCACCCCCAGGAACGGCTTTTTCTGGCAAGATTTGGATTCCATCTGCGAATTCCTTAGGCACAACTGAGTCAGAAATTCCCAATTCACCAAGGGAACAAATCATCCCAAGTGACTCAAGACCGCGGATTTTCCCTTTTTTGATCTTGTAATTGTCAGCGATGCGAGCTCCTGGAAGAGCCACCATGACTTTGATACCAGCACGCACATTCGGTGCACCACAAACAATTTGACGGGCTTCTTCTTCGCCAACGTTAACCTGACAAACATGAAGGTGAGTTTCTGGCACATCTTCGCAAGACAAGACCTCACCGACGACAATTTTTGAGAGACCGGTAGCCGGTGATTCCACACCTTCTACCTCGATCCCTGTGGTTGACATTTTTTCAGCCAACTCTTGTGATGGCACATCAATGTCCACCAATTCTTTTAACCATTTATAAGATACAAGCATAATTCTGATTGTAAGGTCCCACCAAGTAAGACCTTTTCAATTCCTTTCTTTTTCTTCGAGTCAGTCCTCACCATTTCTCGTCAAGAGTAGCTGACTAGGACTGTGTTTCAGGTTTCAATCTTATTTAAACTGTTCTGAGAAGCGGACATCTCCTTGGTAGAATCCACGGATATCGTTGATGCCGTAACGGAGCATAGCTACACGCTCTTGTCCAAGACCAAAGGCAAATCCAGAGTAGACCGTTGCATCAATTCCACTCATTTCGAGAACACGTGGGTGAACCATACCAGCACCCATGATTTCAATCCAACCAGTTTTCTTACATACGTTACATCCTTCACCACCACATTTGAAGCACGAAACATCCACCTCAACAGATGGTTCTGTGAATGGGAAGTAAGAGGGGCGCAAACGAATTTGACGCTCTTCGCCAAACATTTTTTGCACAATCAACTGAAGGGTTCCTTGAAGGTCTGCCATAGAAATGTTCTTCCCAACAACCAAACCTTCGATTTGGTGGAATTGGTGACTGTGGGTCGCATCGTCTGTGTCACGACGGAAGACACGCCCTGGTGAGATCATTTTCAAAGGGCCTTTAGAGAAATCATGAGCATCCATAGCACGCGCCTGCACAGGAGATGTATGAGTACGGAGCAAGATTTCTTCAGTGATATAGAATGTGTCCTGCATATCGCGGGCTGGATGATCTTTCGGAAGGTTCATACGTTCAAAGTTATAGTAGTCTTGCTCCACTTCAAAACCATCCACGACTTGGTAACCCATACCAATGAAAATATCTTCGATTTCTTCACTGGTTTGTGTCAAAACGTGGCGGTGACCCGTCGCAACAGGGCGACCTGGAAGTGTCACATCGATACTCTCGCTAGCCAGTTGAGCTGCGACTTTCTTTTCTTCCAATAGTTTAGCTGTTTCTTCAAAGGCTGCTGTCAAGACATCACGAGCTTCATTGACGTGTTTCCCGATAATCGGACGCATCTCAGCAGAGACATCTTTCATCCCTTTGAGGATTTCAGTAAGTGAACCCTTTTTCCCAAGGACAGAAACACGCAAATCTTGCATCTCTTTTTTATTTTCAGCAGTAATCTGCTTCAAGCTAGCCAGCGTTTCTTCACGAAGCGCTTTTAATTGTTCTTCAATAGTTGACATAATTCCTCCATCAGTCTCTCGTAGATAAAAAGAAAACCACATGCCAAAAACTCCACTCGGAGCGTTGACACGCGGTACCATCCGTTTTTATCTGACAAGTCAGACCTTCATTTCTAAATCCATGCACAAGTGAATTCACCCAGCTTTCATATAGAGAGCTTGCAGTCACGGCTCTCCTCCCTGATATACTTCCCTTGAGTTACTAGTCTTGCAGATTTCTATTCAATTACTACATAGTTTATCAGATTTTGAGTTAAAAAACAAGTTAGATTAGATTAATTTCAATACAAAACTCATTCCTTTTTCTGTTGCTCCATTTTCCACAAATCCAAGCGACTTGAAACACCTCCTAGAAGCATGATTGTAGGTGTAGATTTCCTTGACTCTCAATTCTTTCCATCCTTTTACTCGAGCCAATTCAATCAAAGCACTTAGAATCTTTTTTCCAAGTCCTCGATGTTGGTAAGCGGAATTCCCAATCACAATGGGGAGATTATCCTGAGATAGTGTAACATCCCCAATTGGAAACCATTCTCCCTTCTCCTTGACTTCAATCCAAAAAAGTTCACCATGCTGATCCAAATGGGAATACATAGCTTCCAAAGTTTCTTGACTATAAGGTTTCTTCACACCATCTACGAGGTGAACTAAGTTCACATCCTGATACCAAGCAAAAGCTTCTTCACAATGATTGACCTTATAATAAGGAACAAGACGCAGTGCATTATCTATTTGTAAAATCCGTTTCATCTGCTTTCCTTTTCCACAAAATAGTTGCTGCTTGATTAAAACCATCACACCAGTTATACCATTTTGCTTCATACTCATCTTGAGCTAAGATATGATTTTTTAAATCCAGAACAGAGTAAATCATTCTTTCCTCACAAGCTTGCGCATAGAGATGATATAGTTCATCACCACCATCTCTATCCCACTCAGCAGAAATCGTATCCCGACCTGCCAATAAAGCCTGATAAGCCCTGTGATGTCCATCTGTAATCAACAAGCAATTTCCAAAGGCAAGAATACTGATTGGATCGACTTGGATTGTTTCTGCCGACTGGTAAAGCATCTGAATATCTTGCAACTTCTTTTCTGATAAGTATAGTTGAGTCGGATGAAGATCTGCTATATTGACTTTCATTTCTTTCTCCTCAAAGGAATTTGATACTCACTTCTGCTTGCCTTTAAATCGCCATTGGAATCGGAGCTTGTCATAGAAGGGAAACTCGATAAACAGGACTCCCAAGCCCACACAGAGACTGGCAAGGACATCTGATGGATAGTGAACTCCCAGATAGACCCTTGATACCAGCACACTGACTAGGTAGAGACCAAGGACGATTTGTACGATTTTTCTCCAGACTGGATTTTTCATCCGTTGACTGAGAATGATAATCAGAGAACCGACCATCAAGGTTACAGCCAGAGAATGGCCACTTGGAAAGGAAAATCCCTTCTCCTCAACCAAGTGTAAAATAGCTGGTCGTGGGCGCTGGTAAATATTTTTAAAGGTCACGATTAAAAGACCTGCCAAAGCCAGATTTCCCAGCATGAAGAAACTTTCTACCTTCCACCGCTTACGATAAAAGACAAAAGCTGTAATGACAACCCAAGTGATAATCACTGGAATATCAATCAAGCGTGTGATGGCCCTAAAAAGAATAGTCAAGTAATCTGGCAAGTCTCCTCGAACGGCAGTCTGTATCGGTTGGTCAAAACCGACCAGCGTTTCAGGGTAAAATTTGACCATGTAGCCAAGAATAACGAAAAGTAAAAGGGCAAAACTGCCCTTCATTAAAAATGTTTGTTTATCTCTCATAATGTTTTAAGGTTGGTTTCAAGAGAACATACAACAACCAGAATGAAACGGAAAAGATTACACCCTCAATCAAGTTAAAAGGTAATACCATGGTCATTAGGTAGTTGGAAAGTCCCAAAATTTTTCCAATATCAAAGTTAGCAAACTTAGCGTACAAAGGAACAGCATAAACATAATTGAGAACCAACATAGCCACGGTTAAACCAATAGTCCCAGCTAGAGAGCCTAGTAGGAAACGAAGGGTTGTCCGTTCCTTTTTCCAAATCAAAGCAAATACGATGACAAAAACTCCCAAAGCTACGATATTCATTGGCAAACCAATGTAAGTATTCACTCCCTGACTGTTAAGAAGCAGTTTCAAGAGTGAGCGAAGCAAGAGAACTCCTAGAGCAGCAGGCAAATCCATGACCACTAAGCCCACAAGGACTGGCAAGATACTAAATTCGATCTTGAGGAAGGACGCCGCTGGTAAAAGCGGAAAGTCAAAGTACATCAGCACAAATGAGATGGCTGATAAAATCGCAATGGTCGAAAGTCGACGTGTGTTTGTCATAACAGGTTCCTCCAATTTTCTATAAAATCAGAAGAAGTTAGAAAGGATTCCTCTATCTATTCTCACTTTTTATATCCCAAAAGTTCCCTCTAACTCCGTTGAGCAAGCGGTTACAGTTTGGCTATAAATCTATCAGAACAGACAAAGCTATTCTTTCGTCTTCTCCCATCCAGACTATACTGTCGGTTGTGGAATCTCACCACATCAGCTTGCGCTCGCGGACTTATTTGGCTAAGATATTTTAGATTTATCTAGGCGTCGCAGTCGAAGATAATACTTAAAGTATATCGAGACAAGACAACGACGAGAAAGCTAAAATAGCTAGTCAAATTTACCGCCGGTCGGGAATCACACCCTGCCCTGAAGACTCTTTTATCATAACAAAAAACGCTTGCAAGCGCAAGCATTTTGTTCATTTTCATTATTTATTTCAATTTATCTGCTTCATAGGTATGAACGAGCTCAAGACCTGCAAAGTTCTGCTGGCGGAGGGCTTCGTAGACAATCATGCAGACAGTATTCGACACATTGAGACTGCGGACGTGTTCATCGTTCATAGGAATACGGAGAGCCTTCTCAGGATGTTCCCGCATAAAATCCTCAGGTAAGCCCTTGTCTTCACGCCCAAAGAGGAAATAATGGTCCTCATCAGTCGATAAATCCACCTCAGAATACACTTTCTCAGCGAATTTCGAAATCAGATAGAGTTTGCCCTTCATCTGAGACATGAAATCTTCTAAACTGTCGTAAAAATAAATCTCTAGCTTATCCCAATAATCCAATCCAGCTCGCTTCATCTTGCGGTCGTCAATAGGAAAGCCCATTGGCTTGATGATGTGGAGGGGAGAATTGGTCGCAGCGCAAGTACGCGCGATATTGCCTGTATTTTGTGGAATTTGTGGTTCAAATAATACAATGTGATTTGTCATGACTTGCTTCCTTTCACCATTGCAAAAAAATAGCCACACTGCCCGGAGTCAAGCTCAGCAAACAGCGTGGTTAAGGCATCGTTAACTTACCTCACAACAGGTTTGAAGTAAATCAGCGAAACTACTTTCTTAGTATAACACTTTCAGAATCATTGTCAATAGAAACGACTTGATTTTTTCAATTTTTTCAAGCTATTTCCAAGGGTTGTAAAATCGTCCCTGATTCTGCAAAATAAGTAGTAAACTAGCTACTAAAAACAAGGCTGCCAAGAGCAAGGTAAGATAATCACCTTTTTTCAAGGCCTGATAACTATACCATGTGCGTTTTTTCTCTTTCCCAAAGCGGCGAAGCTCCATGGCGGTCGCGATGGTATCAATGCGTTCTAGCGAGCTAAAAATCAAGGGAGTGATAATGCGCAGATTGCCTTTGATTCGTTGCATAAGAGAAGCTTTCTTGGATAATTCCATCCCACGCGCTTCCTGAGACATCTTGATGGTAAAGAATTCTTCCTGCAAATCTGGAATATAGCGCAAGGTCAGGCTGACAGAATAGGCAATCTTATAAGGCACACCAATTTGATTTAAACTAGAAGCAAACTGACTAGGATGAGTTGTCATCAAAAAGATAATAGCCAGAGGAATGGTGCAAAGGTACTTAATGGCCAGATTTAGTAGATAAAAGAGCTCTTGACTGGTCAGAGTGTAGGCACCGATTCCCTGCCAAATCACACTTCTTTCTCCGTAAAGTCCAACCCCATACTCGGGAGAAAAGAGATAGACCATCAAAACGTTTAAAACGGCAAATACCGTCGCAAAAACGGCTACAAAGGAAACATCTTTAAAGCGGATTTCTGACAAATAGAGGAGAAAAACCGAAAAAATGGCAATCAGAACAAGCAGTCTGGTATCATAGCTAATCATGGCCGCCAATGATACGAGAATGAAAAAGAGGAGTTTACCAGCTCCTGACAAGCGATGAATCACAGTATCTCTATGCTGGTAACCAATTAATTTAGCTTGCATCCTTCTCTCCTTTCTTTGTAAAATGCCGTTAACGCAAGTGGATCCACGTCTAGTTTCTTGGCCAAGTTGAAGATTGAAGTTTCTTTTAGGTTGGCTTTTACTAACAACTCAGGATTGCTCAAAAGACTAGCTGGATCAGTATCGGCAATCAGCTCCCCATCCACCATGACAAGGGCTCGATCTGAATAATCCAGCATCAATTGCATATCATGAGTAATCATGACAATGGTATGCCCTTTTTGATGCAACTCTTCGAGAAATTCCATAATCTCAGTATAGTTCTTCTGGTCTTGACCTGCAGTCGGTTCATCTAGGAGAATGATTTCAGCTCCTAAGACCAAAATTGAGGCAATAGTCACACGTTTTTTCTGTCCAAACGAAAGGGCAGAAATAGGCCAATTACGGAATTCATAAAGACCACAGATTTTCAAAGTTTCATAGACTCTCGTTTCAATTTCCTTCTCATCCACACCTCGCAAACGAAGCCCTAGAGCCACCTCATCAAAAATCATATTGGTTGAAATCATTTGATTGGGATTTTGCAGCACATAGCCTACTCGTTCCGCCCGCTCTGCAACAGAATCTCCTTTTATATCCTGTCCTTCCCAAAGATAGCGACCTTCCGTCTGAATAAAGCTACTTAAGGCCTTGGCTAGAGTTGATTTCCCAGCCCCATTTTTTCCGACAATGGCAATCTTTTCACCCTTTTTAATATCCAGATAAATGGATTTCAAAATTGGTCTATCGTCATAAGAAAAAGACACATCCTCTAGTCTAAAGAGTGACTGTAAATCTGGAATCTCTTTTGCCAGTTCCGTCTGTAACTGAACCTGCCCTTTTGAGATAGACAAGTTATCCAGATTTGCTAACTGTTTTTCCTTGACTAAATCCACACCCAATTGACGGAGAGTCGTTAGATAAAGAGGTTCTCGGATTCCATTTTGGGTCAATAAATCAGTCGCCAGTAACTGATTAGGGCTCCCATTAAAGAGGATACGACCATCGTTTATCAAGACAATCCGATCCACAGGGCGATGCAGAACATCCTCCAAACGATGTTCAATAATAAGGGTCGTCGTCCCCTCTTCCTTATGAATTTGGTCAATCAATTCGATAATATCCTGACCTGACTTGGGATCCAGATTGGCGAGTGGCTCATCAAACAAGAGAATCGGACTCTCATCAATCAAGACACCAGCTAGACTAACTCGCTGCTTTTGACCGCCAGACAAATCCTGAGGACGCTGAGACAGTAAAGAGAGGAGATCCAACTTTTCAGCCCATTTATGAACACGACTTTTCATCTCATCTAGAGCTGTCACATCATTTTCCAGAGCAAAAGCCAAATCCTCTGCCACAGACAGACCGATAAACTGCCCATCTGTATCCTGCAAAACTGTGCTAACCAGATGAGATTTGTCATAGATGCTCATATCAAAGGCTGCTTGCCCCTTGATCAAAAATTCTCCAGACTTCTTACCCTTGTAAATATTGGGAATAATCCCATTCAAACACTGCCCCAAGGTAGACTTACCTGACCCAGATGGTCCAACAATTAAGACTTTTTCTCCCTTATAAATGGTCAAATCCACCCCTTGCAAGGTCGGTTCTTGTTGACTTTCATACTGGAAAGAGAAATCCTTCCACTCAATTATAGCTTCTTTCATCTTACTCTCTTCATTCGCTTCTTAGACTTCTATTTTATCATAAATCTACCCCTTCTTGCAGACTCTTCTCTTAAAAACTTAGCACCAACAAGATTCCTAGCCTAGACTGGTTACCTGACTAGTCTATAAACATCGAAAAAGACTGGTTGCCCAGCCTTTTCCTTTATGTTAATCCTTTTTCAAACTTCCTGAACGAGTCTGCGTACGTGAATAAGCTATCAAAAGTAGAGTTCCTGCGATAGCAATAGTCACCGCGTTTGCAATACCTGCAACAATCCCTTGGGCAAATACTTTTTCTGCTGCTTCTTGATAAATCACAACATCTCCAAGTGGTGCCAAGACACCCCAAACAAGAGCATTTGCAATAATCTGAATGAGGTTAAAGAAGACAATATCCTTCAATTCAAAAACACCCTGTGTTACTCGAATGTATTTTCTAAAAAGTCCGACAGCTAGACCAAAGAGACCACTAGCAATAATCCAAGTCCACCAAAGACCGTAACCAGCAAGAGAGTCCTTCACCGCATGCCCGATTAAACCAACAAGTAGACCAACTAGAGGGCCAAAAATGATAGATAAGAGGCTCTGTACCGCATACTGAAGCTGGATGCTTGTATTTGGAACAGGTGTCGGAATGCTGATCATCCCGATGACAACAAAGAGCGCAGCTCCAACACCGATAGCAACAACTTGTTTAATTGATTGATTTTTCATCTATATTCTCCTATTTTATAATTCTATTTTCTTTATTTCAATGGTCCAAGATGAACCGACACCCACATTATAGGCCTTGGCAAAGGAACCTTGGTTTATAGCCAGACCTAAACGATAGAGAGAGTTGATGTAAAGGATGGGTTGCCCAATTCTCACATCTGCAAATGATTTGCCATAAACAACCTGATTTTGATAAACCAACATATCTGCATGATAGATGGTCACTTCAAAACGGTCACCGAATTCTGGTTCCAGCTTATAAAATTCTTCTCGTGTGATAGAGGTCCAGAGCGAACCAAAACGCACATCCAGAATATCAATTGCTCCCTTCACCAGATGATCTTCTATGATGGTCTCTACGACTGGAAGCTCTACAATCTGATCCACACTGAGCTCTGGCCCCACTTCCTCAAAAGTAATGTGACCACTGGCTAGTTTAGCACCAGTATAGGCATAAACATCACGACCATGGAATGTATAAGAATGCTCTGTATTTTGCCGTCTATTGGCCACTTCAGAAATCTCACGAATAGCTACAATGCCAACGTGTTTCTTGATAAAAGAAAGAGTCCCATTGTCTGGTGTGACAATGTATTGATTTTTTGCAGTCTTGGCAACTACACTCTTACGTTTCGAACCGACACCTGGATCGACAACCGATACAAAAGTCGTTCCCTCAGGCCAGTAATCCACCGTCTGAAAAAGGCGGTAGCTCCCCTCAAAAATATTATAAGGCGTGATATCGTGCGTCAAGTGATGGATTTTCAAGGTTGGAGATTCTTCTAAAGCCACTCCAATCATAGCCGATACCGCACCATCAACCAGACCAAAGTCTGATTGTAATACCAGTAAATTATTATTCATTTTATCTCCTTGTATATCCTTTATCATACCATATTTCATAGAAAGGTGCTAATAGCTATTTTAATTGCTTAGGGTATAGTTTTACCTTATAGCAAATTTCCTACTAAAAGCTCTGGTTATTAGCTAGTAGGTGCATTTTTTCTTGAAAAAAGGTATGATAGTTACATCATGAAAAAGTAGGTTTTAATATGAAAATTATCCTTGTCGGAGGGGGAAAAGTTGGTTTTGCCCTCTGTCGCTCCTTGGTTGCAGAAAAGCATGATGTTTTGCTGATTGAGCAAGATGAAGCTGTCCTCAATCATATTGTCAATCGCTTTGATATCATGGGTATCCTTGGCAACGGAGCTGATTTCACCATTCTTGAACAAGCAAGTGTCCAGGATTGTGATATCTTTATCGCCCTGACTGAATACGATGAAGTGAACATGATTGCAGCCGTTCTAGCCAAAAAAATGGGAGCTAAAGAGACCATCGTTCGGGTGCGGAACCCTGAATATTCTAACTCTTATTTCAAGGAAAAGAATATTCTCGGTTTTTCTCTTATCGTTAACCCTGAGCTCTTGGCTGCCCGCGCTATCGCCAATATCATTGACTTCCCCAACGCCCTCTCTGTCGAACGTTTCTTTGGTGGAAGGGTCAGCTTGATGGAATTCACTGTTAAATCCTCCAGCGGTCTTTGCCAAATGCCCATTTCTGATTTTCGTAAAAAATTTGGCAATGTTATTGTCTGCGCTATAGAGAGGGATCATCAAATTATCATTCCAAGCGGTGACATGACCATACAGGATAAAGATAGAATCTTTGTCACTGGTAACCGTGTTGATATGATGCTCTTCCATAATTATTTTAAATCTCGTGCCGTGAAGAGCCTTCTTATTGTTGGAGCTGGTAGAATCGCCTATTATCTACTAGGTATCCTAAAAGACAGTCGTATTGATACCAAGGTTATTGAAATCAATCCTGAAATCGCTAGCTTCTTTAGCGAGAAATTCCCAAACCTCTACATCGTTCAAGGAGATGGTACCGCAAAAGATATCCTGCTGGAAGAAAGTGCTCAAAACTATGATGCCGTTGCGACTCTAACAGGGGTTGATGAGGAAAATCTGATTACCTCTATGTTCCTTGACAGGGTAGGTGTACAAAAAAATATCACCAAGGTCAATCGTACCAGTCTCCTCGAAATTATCAATGCGCCTGATTTTTCAAGTATCATCACACCTAAAAGCATCGCTGTAGATACGATTATGCACTTTATTCGTGGTCGGGTTAATGCCCAGTATTCAGACCTTCAGGCCATGCACCATCTAGCCAATGGCCAAATCGAAACCCTGCAATTTCATATCAAGGAAGCTAATAAAATGACTTCCAAACCTCTTTCTCAACTAAAACTAAAAAAAGGGGTTCTTATAGCAGCCATCATTCGAAAGGGCAAGACTATTTTCCCTACTGGGGAGGATATGTTGGAAGTTGGAGACAAGCTCCTAGTAACAACCTTGTTGCCAAACATCACCAAGATTTATGACTTGATCGCGAGGTAAGAAATGAATAAAAGTATGATTCGTTACCTCCTTTCAAAATTACTTTTGATTGAAGCTGTTCTTCTTTTGGTTCCTGTGTCTGTCGCTGTCTATTACCGTGAATCGAGCCAAGTCTTTACGGCCCTCTTTTCAACAATAGGGATTCTCGTATTACTAGGCGGTTCAGGAATTTTACAAAAGCCCAAAAATCAACGGATTTATGCCAAGGAGGGAGTCTTGATTGTTGCCCTCTGTTGGATCCTTTGGTCCTTCTTTGGCGGTCTCCCCTTTGTTTTTGCTAAGCAAATTCCCAGCGTTATCGATGCCTTTTTTGAAATCAGTTCTGGCTTTACAACTACTGGAGCAACTATTCTGAACGACGTTTCGGTTCTCAGTCGTTCCCTCCTCTTCTGGCGAAGTTTTACCCACTTGATTGGAGGGATGGGAGTGCTTGTTTTTGCACTTGCTATTATGGACAATGCCAAGAATAGCCACCTAGAAGTGATGAAAGCTGAGGTTCCTGGCCCTGTTTTTGGCAAGGTTGTATCCAAACTCAAAAATACTGCCCAGATTCTCTATCTCCTTTATCTAGCTCTCTTCTCCCTCTTTGTCATCATCTATTATCTGGCTGGCATGCCCCTATTTGATAGTTTTGTCATTGCCATGGGAACAGCAGGTACAGGAGGTTTTACAGTCTATAACGATGGAATCGCCCACTATGGTAGCTCACTGATTACCTATCTAGTTAGTATCGGAGTTTTGGTTTTTGGGGTAAATTTCAATCTCTACTACTACCTCATGCTCCGTCGCGTCAAAGCCTTCTTTGGAGATGAAGAACTTCGAGCTTACTTGGTCATTGTACTGCTTTCTACAGGCTTGATTAGCCTCAATACCCTCTATCTCTATCCAGGATTTTCAAAGAGTTTTGAAATGGCCTTCTTCCAGGTTTCCAATATCATTACAACGACTGGTTTTGGTTACGGAGACATTACCAACTGGCCCCTCTTCTCCCAGTTTATCCTTCTCTTCCTTATGGGAATCGGTGGTTCTGCTGGTTCAACCGCAGGTGGACTCAAGGTTATTCGAGGCCTTATCCTTTCAAAAATTGCTAAAAATCAGATTTTGTCAATTCTATCACCCCACCGTGTTTTGACCCTCCATGTTAATAAAACGGTAATTGACAAAGATACCCAGCATAAGATTCTCAAGTACTTTGTCATCTATTCTATGATTTTGCTATCCCTTATCTTTATTGTCAGCCTAGATAGCAATGATTTTCTGGTTGTGACCAGCGCTGTCTTTAGCTGTTTCAATAATATCGGACCTATTCTAGGAACCACTTCTAGCTTCTCAATCTTTAGTCCTATCTCAAAAATTCTTCTCTCCTTTGCAATGATTGCAGGTCGATTAGAGATTTACCCAATCCTACTTCTCTTTATGAAGAGAACTTGGTCTAAGAGATAAAATACAACCACACCTTGTGTCTTACAAAGTGTGGTATTTTTATTTTCATACTCTTCGAAAATAAAATTCAAACCACGTCAGCTTCGCCTTGCCGTATATGTGTGACTGACTTTGTCAGTCTTATCTACAACCTCAAAGCGGTGCTTTGAGCAACCTGCGGCTAGCTTCCTAGTTTGCTCTTTGATTTTCATTGAATATCAAATACCTCCCGCAACTCAACAAGTATCTTTGAATCTCGGTCAGAAACTCAACAAGTATCTTTGAATCTCGGTCAGACATTTCAATACCTGACTTAAGGAATTTAATAGTCCAAAAAATAACCCTCAGTCGTTTGACCGAGGGTTCCTTTTCCTTATTCAAGTTAATTGATTAGCTCAATGCATCATCCATTGAAAGAACTTCGTGGAAGACACGTTGTGTCAATTCAGTTTTTTGTTCTGGAGTGAGGTATTTAGTGTTTACACAGTATCCAGAGATACGTACGATAACGTCTTCACCTGACATGATCTTTTCGTAAACATCGTTCAAGTCCATAACGTTCAAGTTAACGTGTTGTCCACCGTTTTCGAAGTAACCATCAAGGATTGTTACCAAGTTATCAACTTGTTCGTCACGAGTCTTACCAAGCGCGCGAGGTGAAACTTGTGTAGTCAATGAGATACCATCAGCTGCGTAACTAAAGTCAAGGCTAGAAAGTGAGTTCAAGTTTTGCAACCATCCACCTTTAGCTTTGTTAGATGGGTTAGCACCTGGTGAGAAGAATTCAAGTTTAGACAAGTTCACAGAACCATCTTCGTTGAGGTATACACCTTTGTGGACTGGTGAGTTACCAGTTTGTTTAGAGTAAGCAACGTTAGATGTGATTGTCAAAAGTGATACTGTAGCTTCTGCATCTTTGTAAAGTTTGTGGCTACGTAGACGAGTTGTGTAAGCTTCAATCAACCATTCTGCCAATTCGTTTGAACGAGGATCATCTTCACCCCAACGTGGGTATTCACCGATTGTTTCGTAATCGTAGATGTAGCCATTTTCGTCACGGATTGGTTTAACTGTAGCGTATTTGATAGCTGACAATGTATCAACAGTGTTAGCAAATCCACAGATACCGAATCCCATGTTCGCACGTTGTTTAGTTGGCAAGAAGGCCATTTGAACAGCTTCGTAGTTGTACTTATCAGTCATGTAGTGGATGATGTTCAAAGCATCTACGTAAGTATCAGTCAACCAGTCAAGAGATTTTTCAAAGTTTTCTTTAACTGATTCGAATTCAAGAACTTCGTCACGGATTGGTTCGATGTCAAATACTTTGTAGTCTTTGTGAACATCGTCGTAACCACCGTTCAAACCAGTAAGAAGAGCTTTCAATACATTTACACGTGCACCGAAGTACTGGATGTTGTGGCGTTGTTCTTCATTTTCTGGGTCAAGTGGAGACACACAGCATGAGATACAGCTCATTTCACCGTATCCGTCTTTGGCCATTGTTGTAACACCTTCGTATTGGATAGAAGAGTGTTTGTGGCTCATATGCATACAGTAGCGACGGAAGTTGTATGGCAATTTGTCAGTCCAAAGAACTGTCAAGTTTGGTTCTGGAGAGTTACCGATATTGTCAAGAGTGTTCAAGAAACGGTAGTCCATCTTAGTAACACGGTGACGACCGTCGTTACCCATACCAGCCATAGAAGTTGTGATGAAAGTTGGGTCACCTGAGTACAATTGGTCATAAGCTTTTGTACGAGCAAATTTAACTGTACGAAGTTTCATAACGAAATCATCAACGAATTCTTGGATTTCTGATTCAGTAAATGTACCACGAGCAAGGTCACGTTCTGCAAAGATGTCCAATACGATTGGCACACGTCCTAGAGATGTAGCAGCACCGTTGATAACACGGCAGACAGACATGAAGGCGATGTTAACCCATTGGATTGCTTCTTTAACGTTCATCGCTGGTTTGCGAACGTCAACTCCGTAAAGGTCACCCAAGCGAACAACTTGTTGCAATGCTTGGTATTGAAGGTTGATTTCTTCACGAAGACGGATTGTTTCTTCATCGATTTCTTCGATTGCATTCCAGTCGTTTACTTTTTCTTGCATCAAGTAGTCTGCACCGTAAAGAGCAAGACGTGCGTAAACACCGATGATACGTCCGCGTGAGTATGCATCTGGAAGACCAGTTACAGTGTGAGCGTGACGAGCGCGACGAATGTTTGAAGTGTAAGCGCGGAAGATACCGTCGTTAACTGTTGTTACGTATTTAGTGAAGATTTCGTGAACAGCTGGGTCTGGTTCGTATCCATTTTCTTTCAAAGTGGTTTCAGCCATACGGATACCACCTTTTGGCATGAAGTTCAATTTGAAGAGTTCGTCATTTTGGATACCAAAGATAACTTCGTTTTCTTTATCGATAAATCCTGCAGGGATATCAGCGATAGAAGTTGGACGAGTGTCCATTGGGAAACGAGTTTCTTCGTAGTGAGCCTTAGTTTCTTCTACAATTTTTTTGATGTGAAGTGAACGTTCTGTTGGTCCTGCAAGGAAGCTTTCGTCTCCGTCATAAGGTGTGTAGTTAGCTTGTACAAAGCGTGACACACTTGCTTTTTCTTTCCAATCTACGCCTTTGAAGCCTTCCCAAGCTTTGTCAAAAATATCTTGTGCTTCAACAACTGTCTTAACAACCATGTTAATGTCCTCTTTTTTCTTTCTAGTAACATCCATCTGTTACATTCATGAGACAAGTATACCATACAGTAACCGATTTCAACAAGTGATAAATCCCTATTTTTACACTTTCTTTTCTAAAACAGTCTATATTTTATCCCAAACTGTATTATATTTTTGAAAAAATTAAAGCCTTTTTTCTTTTTTTCAGAAAAAAGGGTATAATAAAAGAAAATAAGCAGTAATACTCAATGAAAATCAAAAAGCAAACTAGGAAGCTAGCCACAGACAGTACTTGAGTACGGCAAGGCGAAGCTGACGTGGTTTGAATTTGATTTTCGAAGAGTATAAAAAGGTGCTAGGCATGTTGATTTTCCCTTTATTAAATGATTTGTCAAGAAAAATCATCCATATTGACATGGATGCCTTTTTTGCTGCGGTCGAAATCAGAGATAATCCTAAACTCAGAGGAAAACCTGTCATTATCGGTAGCGACCCTCGACAAACAGGTGGGCGTGGTGTCGTTTCCACTTGTAGCTATGAGGCGCGAGCTTTTGGTGTCCATTCAGCCATGAGTTCCAAAGAAGCCTATGAGCGTTGTCCCCAGGCCGTCTTTATCTCAGGGAATTATGAGAAATACAAGACTGTGGGCCTCCAGATTCGAGCTATCTTTAAGCGTTATACAGATTTGATTGAACCCATGAGCATTGACGAAGCCTATTTAGATGTGACAGAAAATAAACTCGGTATCAAGTCAGCGGTCAAAATTGCTCGTCTCATTCAAGAGGATATCTGGCAGGAACTACACCTGACTGCTTCCGCAGGCGTCTCCTACAACAAATTCTTAGCTAAAATGGCCAGCGATTATCAAAAGCCACATGGTCTGACAGTGATTTTACCTGACCAGGCTGAGGATTTCCTCAAACAAATGGATATTTCCAAGTTTCATGGAGTAGGAAAAAAGACGGTGGAAAGACTTCATCAAATGGGGATTTTTACTGGCGCTGATCTACTTGAAGTTCCTGAGGTGACCCTAATAGACCGCTTTGGCAGACTGGGCTATGACCTTTATCGAAAGGCTCGTGGCATTCACAATTCCCCCGTCAAATCCAATCGTATCCGTAAATCAATCGGGAAGGAGAAAACCTATGGGAAGATTCTCCGTGCTGAGGAAGACATCAAAAAAGAGCTGACTCTTCTATCAGAAAGAGTCGCTCTCAATCTACATCAACAAGAAAACGCTGGAAAAATTGTCATTTTGAAAATCCGCTACGAGGACTTTTCAACTCTCACTAAACGAAAAAGTCTGGCTCAAAAAACACAGGATGCTAGTCAGATAAGTCAAATAGCCCTGCAACTCTATGAAGAGTTAAGCGAGAAAGAAAGAGGTGTCCGCCTATTGGGGATTACCGTGACTGGATTTTAAAACCTTGAAGAGCTGCCCCTTCAAGGTTTTTCTTATACAAATAAACGAACAAAGCTGTAAAGTAGTAAGACACTACCAAGCACGATACGGTATTTACCAAAAAGGGTAAAGTCGTGTTTTTTTACATAGCTTGTCAAGAAACGAATAGCGACCATGCTGACTGCAAAGGCTACTCCCATCGCAACCAAGAGCAAGAACAATTGCCCAAAGCTCAAGAGTTGTCCTGCTTTTATAAATTTGAAAATCTTTAAGGCACTAGCTCCAAACATAACAGGAATTCCAAGATAGAAGGTAAATTCCGTCACAACAGAACGACTGGTTCCATTTAACAAACCACCGACAATAGTCGCTCCTGAACGGCTAGTTCCTGGTAAAAGGGCAAGAACTTGGAAGAGTCCGATATAGAATGCTGTCGTATAAGGAAGTTTGTCCAACTCTGTTACACTTGGCTCTATAGCACGCGCTTCATTGCGCTTTTCCAAATAGATAAAGGCAATCCCATAGATAATCAACATGAGAGCAACAGAAACCATGTTATGGAAGTGGGTATCAAACCAATCATCAAATTTAAAGACGGCAAGTAAAGGCAAAGTGGCAACCAAGACCTTCAACCACAGTCTCCAAGTCTTACGAACTTCCTGCTTATCCTTAGTCGATTTGAAAGGATTGAGCTTGTTAAAGTAAATGACCATAACCGCTAAAATAGCACCAAGCTGAATCACGACATTAAACATGGACATAAAGGCTTCATTTTGATTTTGGTATTGGATAAACTCCTCTGCTAAAATCAAGTGACCTGTACTCGAAATCGGCAACCATTCCGTAATTCCTTCAACAATCCCGAAGAAGATAGATTTTAAAATTTCAATAAGATACATAGATTACTCCTTTTTCTATCTTCCATTATAGCATATTTTTTCAGCCAGTGATAGCTCTCTTTAAAAGGCGCCGATACTGCCGCCACCTCCGCCTCCAGAGAAGCCACCGCCAGAACTTCCACTTCCAGAAGATACAGAGTAGGTACTTGCTGTATTTGCGACATTTGCATAATGGCTCATTTGCGCGCTTGAATGATAAAACATACTGTGCCAACCATAAGCTACATAGAGGTTGATATCTGGATTTTCCACTTGAATCTGATGAACCTTCATCAAATGACTGACCTTGTCTGCATAGCCAAATAAAGTCGCATAAACCAAGAGGCGATTCCAGACCACAATACTTTCCAATTCAGCCTGATCCAATCGTGCAATCTCACGCAACATATTTTCAAAACTGGTCCAGAGATAGTATACTTCTGCTCCTGCTTCATTTAGGACACCATCACGATTATCTAATCGAAGCTTCCAATAATAGAAAACAGCCAAAACCAAACCTAGAAAACCAAGTATTGGCAAGAGGAGGTAAAGATAGCCATAAACATCCAAACTGTACAAGAACAAACCAAATCCGATAAATAGGGGCAAGATAGTCAAGACCCCCATACCCACTTGCAAGGCCTTTTCCCCACCAGTTAAAGGACGGTAGTAATCCGGAAGCCCCCAGAAGGTAACTCTATTTCTCACTTCTTCTTGCATCTCTTTCAATACTTCTTCAAAAGAAGATTTGAGTTGAAGCCCTCTTGCTTGAATCCGTTTTTCATCAGAGGCTTTTGCTCTACGATAAAGACTATCAGATACCTTGTAATCCGCAAACAAATTGGAAAGAGTTTCTTCTTTTTTGCCTGAAAAAGCCAGATTTAGACAGTCTTTCTCAAAGCTTGACAAACCATCTTCTTTTACTATCCTCAAACCAACTGCATCTCCTTCTGAAATGATAGAGACATTCCCACGGTCTATCACATCTAGCAAGGTAGCTTGAATAAGTTGATCAAAGGTAAATTTTCCAGCTCCCTTGACCAAGGGACTCACTTCCTCCAAGGAGGTCGAGTAGACAGCCTCTGATAAAACCATAGGCTCTAATTCCATTGGTGGTTCATAGATACGATGATTTTTGGCATATTTGACCGAAGGAATGGTCTTTCTTCTATAAATAAAATAAAAGCAAATACTCAATAACAAGGAGATAGAAAGTAGCGAAGGAAACACCCAAGTAACGAGTTGTTTACTCTGATCTTTTTCTCTAACAATCGAGTCTTCTATCTTATTAAACTCCTCTAAACGATTCCCTTTCAATCCCTGATCCCTAGCGCTAGCAAAATCAGTTCGAGGCCAATAGGCATGCAATTCAACTCCACGCTTAGGCGGAAGATTGTCTAAACGGATAGTATAATCAAGGTTACTCTTTTCAACCGTTCCCTCTCTAAAAAGTTTCCCTGTATGGAAAAAGAGTTTTTCAGCCCCCTTGTCTCCCCTTACATGAAATTCAAACTTCCCAATAGCCCCTGAACTATCTGTCAGAGGTTGCCAATTTAATTCAGCGATATCATCATAAAGGAAAAGCAAATTCTTTAAGTTCCAGATAAGGTCAACTTCAACTGTGTCGCCTTCCTGGCCTGGATTATAGACTTTAACAGTATAACCATCTGCTCCTTCTATCACTTCGCTAGTAACATCTGCTAGTTCAGCACCATTTTTCGCAGCCTGAACCTTTGGATGAGAATCAATGTCAAATCCGCTAGGCATCTTGCCAGCACGTCCAAGTCCCACGATTTGCCCCTTAAAGTCCTCCTCAAACTGATAAACTATCTTTTGTCTAAATTCTGCCGTATTGTCTGCATGAATATACAAATCCCCTTGGTAAGAGTTTATCTTGAAATCAATGGCAAAAACAGAGAATGGCAGAAGGCAAAACAAGCCTAACACCAATAAGAAAAAAGTTTTTTTCATCAACTAAGCCCCCTTTTTATCTTTGCTATCATTATATCATTTTTTCATAAGTAAGGGCTTACCTATATTGAAAAATAGAGTTTTTTTCGATAAAATAGGAGACAGTTATTTTTTAATAGATTAGAAATAGGAGAAATCATGAGAAAAATATACTTATCTATTTTCACAAGTCTCTTGCTGATGCTAGGACTTGTCAATGTTGCTCAAGCTGATGAATATTTACGCATCGGGATGGAAGCAGCATATGCCCCCTTTAACTGGACTCAGGATGATGATAGCAATGGAGCTGTCAAAATCGATGGGACTAACCAGTATGCCAATGGATACGATGTTCAAATCGCCAAGAAAATCGCTAAGGACTTAGGTAAAGAGCCTTTGGTTGTTAAAACCAAGTGGGAAGGTCTAGTCCCTGCCCTTACTTCTGGTAAGATTGACATGATTATCGCAGGTATGAGTCCAACTGCTGAACGCAAACAAGAAATTGCCTTTTCAAACAGTTACTACACTAGCGAACCAGTTTTGCTTGTCAAAAAAGATTCTGCCTACGCAAGTGCTAAATCTTTGGATGACTTTAACAGTGCGAAAATCACTTCTCAACAAGGTGTCTACCTTTATGACTTGATTGCACAAATCCCAGGCGCTAAAAAAGAAACAGCCATGGGAGACTTCGCTCAAATGCGCCAAGCTCTTGAGGCTGGTGTCATCGATGCTTATGTTTCTGAACGCCCAGAAGCTCTGACTGCCGAAGCTGCTAACTCTAAGTTTAAAATGGTTCAAGTAGAACCAGGTTTCAAAACGGGGGAAGAAGATACAGCTATCGCCATTGGACTTCGTAAAGATGACAACCGTATTAGCCAAATCAATGCCAGCATTGAAACCATTTCAAAAGACGATCAAGTTGCCCTAATGGATCGTATGATCAAGGAGCAACCTGCCGAAGCAACAACAACTGAAGAGACTAGCAGTAGTTTCTTTAACCAAGTCGCTAAAATTCTTTCTGAAAACTGGCAACAACTCTTGCGTGGTGCGGGTATCACTCTTTTAATCTCTATCGTCGGAACCATCATAGGTCTCATTATCGGTCTTGCTATTGGTGTTTTCCGTACTGCTCCTCTCTCTGAAAACAAAGCTATTTACAGCCTACAAAAACTAGTCGGATGGGGTCTCAATGTCTATATCGAAATTTTCCGTGGAACGCCAATGATCGTTCAATCGATGGTTATCTACTACGGAACTGCTCAAGCTTTCGGTATCAACCTTGACCGCACACTGGCTGCTATCTTCATCGTTTCGATCAACACCGGTGCCTACATGACTGAAATCGTCCGTGGTGGTATCCTAGCAGTTGATAAGGGACAATTTGAAGCAGCGACTGCTCTTGGTATGACCCATAACCAAACCATGCGTAAGATTGTCCTACCTCAAGTAGTCCGTAACATCCTACCAGCAACTGGTAATGAATTTGTCATCAATATCAAAGATACATCTGTATTGAACGTTATCTCTGTTGTTGAACTTTATTTCTCAGGAAATACCGTGGCAACTCAAACCTATCAATACTTCCAAACATTTACAATCATCGCCGTGATTTACTTTGTCCTCACCTTCACCGTAACACGTATCCTACGCTTCATCGAACGCCGCATGGACATGGATACCTATACTACAGGTGCTAACCAAATGCAAACGGAGGATTTGAAATAATGACACAAGCAATCCTTGAAATTAAACACCTCAAAAAATCCTATGGACAAAACGAAGTGCTAAAAGACATTTCACTCACTGTCCACAAGGGAGAGGTAATCTCTATCATCGGAAGCTCTGGAAGCGGAAAATCAACCTTCCTACGCTCCATTAACCTCCTTGAAACGCCAACTGATGGACAAATCCTTTATCATGGACAAAACGTCCTCGAAAAAGGCTATGACCTCACGCAATACCGTGAAAAGTTGGGGATGGTGTTCCAATCCTTTAACCTCTTTGAAAATCTCAACGTTCTTGAAAACACAATTGTCGCTCAGACAACTGTCCTTAAACGCGAACGTACAGAAGCTGAAAAGATTGCCAAAGAAAACCTGGAAAAGGTCGGCATGGGAGAACGCTACTGGCAAGCGAAACCAAAACAACTCTCAGGTGGTCAAAAACAACGTGTGGCCATCGCTCGTGCCCTCTCCATGAATCCAGATGCTATTCTCTTTGATGAACCAACATCAGCTCTCGATCCAGAAATGGTTGGAGAAGTCCTCAAAATCATGCAGGACCTGGCTCAAGAAGGCTTGACTATGATTGTCGTAACTCACGAAATGGAATTCGCCCGTGATGTCTCTCACCGTGTTATCTTTATGGATAAAGGTGTGATTGCTGAAGAAGGCAAACCAGAAGACCTCTTCACCAATCCTAAAGAAGACCGTACAAAAGAATTCCTTCAACGCTATCTCAAATAAAAAGAAAAGGCTGCATAAATCGTGCAGTCTTTTTGCTGTCCTCATACTCTTCGAAAATCAAATTCAAACCACGTCAGCTTCGCCTTGCCGTACTCAAGTACAGCCTACGGCTAGCTTCCTAGTTTGCTCTTTGATTTTCATTGAGTATCAAAATGAAAAGGCAGACCCTATTCAAGAATCCGCCATTATCCAAAGATTAATCTTCAAATTTTTCATGATTTTTATCATAGAAATCAATTAAACCTAGAGCTGTTTCAAACGAAATATTTTTTACTTTTGCACGCCCCTGCGCTAGAGCAATGATAGACATTTCACGCGCATTCGTTTCTTTAGAGATACGGTAGCCTGTGATCTTCTTATCACGAACCCAGCCAACAACTGATTCTACTTTTTCAAAGTTTGACTTAGCCATGTCCTTCTCCTATTTTCTTCTTTACGATATTTAATTGTATACGTTTTTATGTGTTTTGTCAATAAAAAAACATATATTCAATAAAATTAATGATTTATTTTTCTGTTACTATCTTATTAAAGCCGATAATATATAGGTTTTTACTTACTATAAACCATTAGTAAATACCTTTAAAATAATTGTATTATTAACTCTTTTGTTTGTAAAAATATTCATAATTTACAAATGCCAGTTCGGGATAGGTTAGACAGGTTTTATCTTCAACTTTATTCTATTTATCCAACTTTAAAACAATATTTCTAATAGTGAAAGACTTTCTCTCCACACTATTACTAACTATTATTTCTCTTCTCCTTCTTTGATATTCTTCCTGCCTTTATAAGCACTTTTCACTTGATCAACTGGTACTATTTATTTACTTTATCAATATTCCTTTTTATTTCTTCAAACCTATAAAAAGATGAGTCGTTAGGAGACAATAGTATCCTATCTTCTAACATTTTCCACTGTTTTTATCTTCTTAGTATCTTATCACTCTTCTCAGTCAACTCAGTATAAGGTTTCTCATTAGTATTGATTATTTTTTCTAATTCCTATTATATTTAACCAAATTTCAGATTAGACATATATAAAATAGCGGATTCTAAAAATACTCCTTATATATAACAAGTAATTTTACTCCCTTACTATAAACTGAATCAAAAAATAATAGGTACTATAATGACTTGTGATAGAAATAGCGTAATCGATTTCCTAAGTCCATAGGAATCGCCCCCTTTCTTCACCCTCATTATAGCACCTATACATCAGTTGTGCAAATAATATGATATTTTTTTATTAGTCCTCAGACAAGCATATTATAGAGCGTTTCATTACCATTTAAGTTAATATAAGATGGATCAAAACCTTCCATTCGACGAATCAAGCCTGCATAATCATGCTTATCTGCCAGGGCAATCCCAATCAATACTGGGCCTGTCCCCTTGCTAGCTCGTTTGATATACTCAAAACGTGTGATATCATCATTTGGCCCCAAGATATCATTTACAAACTCACGCAAAGCCCCCGGACGCTGTGGAAAATTAACCACAAAGTAATGCTTGATCCCATCATAAATCAAGGCACGTTCTTCCATTTCAGGCATACGGTTGATATCATTATTTCCTCCTGAAATGATACAACAAATGGTTTTCCCCTTGATATATTCAGCTAAAACCTCTAGAGAGGCGATACTAGCTGCTCCAGCAGGCTCTGCGACTATCCCTTGCTTAGAATAAAGGTCAATCAAGGTTTCAGAAATCAATCCCTCATCGACACCTACCAAAGTTTGAACATGTTGACGAGTTGCTTCATAGGTCAACTGACCTACCTTTTGCACAGCAATCCCATCCGCAAATTTGTCAATTTCTTTGAGTTTGACTGGTCCACCAGCTTCAAAGGCAGCTTTCATGGAACGTGCCCCATTAGCCTCTACTCCGATGACTTCAATTTCTGGACTTGTTTCCTTGATATAGGTAGAAACCCCAGCAATGAGACCGCCACCACCAACAGGAACCAAGACAGCATCAAAATCAATCGATTCTTTTCGAGCTTCTTCTAAAATCTCATAAGCAACTGTCCCTTGACCTGCCTGAACATGGGCATCATCAAAAGGATCAATAAAGGTACGATTTTCAGAAACTGTAAATTCTTGAGCTGCTTTGGCTGAGGCATCAAAAGTATCTCCAACTAATTTAATAGTCACGAAGTTCCCACCAAAAAAGCGAACTTGACCAATCTTTTGTTGCGGAGTAGTAATGGGCATAAAGATAGTAGCAGGAATTTTCATCTCATTACAAGTATAGGCAACTCCTTGCGCATGATTTCCCGCAGAAGCACAGACTACCCCACGCTCACGCTCTTCCTTGCTGAGCTGCGAAATGGCATAATAGGCACCACGGATCTTAAAAGAGCGAACACGTTGAGCATTTTCCTTTTTCAAATAAATCTTAGCGCCATACTTCTCCGATAAATAATGGTCGTAATCCAGTGGGGTATTCACAACCACACCGTTCAAGACTTTATGAGCCTTGATTATATCTTTTGAACTTAACATCATTTTCTCCTAGACTATTTCATACTTATCGCAATCATTCCTCTTAAAAAAGAGATGAATTGATTATAAAAGCGAGTTAGTCCCCCAACTCGCCTTCACCTTAATTTCTATCAATTAGTTATAGATTTTGAATGCATCATCGTCGTTTTTACCAACGAAAGGCATTGCTTTTCGCAATTCTGCACCAACTTTTTCAATTTCAAGGTTAGCTGCTTGTTCACGGTAAGCAGTCAATTTTGGACGTCCAGCTTTATAGTCATTTACAAAGTCATTTGCAAATTTACCATTTTGGATGTCTGCCAAGACAGCTTTCATGTTTTCTTTAACTTGCTCAGTAATCACACGTGGACCTGATACATAGTCACCGTACTCAGCAGTGTTTGAAATAGATTGACGCATTTTCTTGAATCCACCTTCGTAGATCAAGTCAACGATCAATTTCATTTCGTGAAGAACTTCAAAGTAAGCCAATTCTGGAGCGTAACCTGCTTCTGTCAAGACTTCGAAACCTGCTTCGATAAGGGCAGTCAAACCACCACAAAGTACAGCTTGTTCACCAAACAAATCTTCTTCAGTTTCTTCTTTGTATGTTGTTTCAAGAAGACCTACACGAGCTGCTCCAACACCTTTACACCAGTCCATAGCAATGTTTTTCGCATTTCCTGTTGCATCTTGGTATACTGCGTAAAGAGCTGGAACACCAAATCCTTCTTCATAAGTACGACGTACCAAGTGTCCTGGTCCTTTAGGAGCACACATAAAGACATCTACATCCGCAGGAACTTTGATAAATTCAAAGTGGATGTTGAAACCATGAGCAAATCCAACTGCGTTTCCTGCTTCCAAGTTTGGAGCGATTTCTGCTTCGTACAATTCTTGTTGGATTTCGTCTGGTGCCAAAATCATGATAACGTCAGCCAATTTAGTTGCTTCTGCTACTGTGTAAGTGTCAAATCCATCTTCTTTTGCTTTGTCAAAAGATTTACCTGGACGTACACCGATGATGACATCACGACCTGAGTCACGCAAGTTTTGAGCATGCGCATGTCCTTGTGAACCATAACCGATAACGGCGATTTTTTTACCGTCAAGTGCTGCTACTTTAACATCTTTTTCATATTCCATTTGAACTGCCATAGTTTTTCTCTCTTTTCTATTATTTATTGCCTTTTAGGCTGGTTTAACAAATTTAAAATATTTTTATACTCAATGAAAATCAAAGAGCAAATTAGGAAGCTAGCCACAGACTGCTCAAAGCACTGCTTTGAGGTGGTAAATAAGACTGACGGAGTCAGTAACATATACCTACGGCAAGGCAAAGCTGACGTGATTTGAAGAGATTTTCGAAGAGTATTAATCGCGGGTAAATCCAGTTGCACCAGTTCGAGCAATATTACGAATACCGTACGGTCGAATGACTCGCAATAGAGCTTCACTCTTTTCAGCATTTCCTGTCATCTGAATGGTAATCGAGCTTGGTGCTACGTCTACCACCGTTGCACGGAAAGGTTGAATAATCGCTAGAATCTCAGCTCGCTTCTCAGCTGGCGCTGACATCTTAACCAAAATCACCTCGCGCTCCAAATGAGGCTTGTCTGTGATATCACGAATGCGAATCACATCAATCTGACGATTGAGTTGCTTGATAATTTGCTCCACTTCATCATGTGAAGCTACATCAATAATAATGGTGATCCGCGATACATTCGGATCTTCTGTTGCTCCAACAGAGATGCTTTCGATATTAACCTGACGACGAGACAGGACACCGGTAAAGCGATTGAGGACTCCTGAACGATTTTGTAGTTTTGCTGTTAACATTCTACGCATGGAACTTCACCCCCAACATCTCATGATTACTCTTACCAGCTGGTACCATTGGTAACACCTGTTCCTTACGAGAAATATCTACCTCGATTAGCATAGGAACATTCTCAGTGATGACTTCAAGGTCTTGAGCCAAGGTCTCAGGATTGTCAAACTTATAGTTTTTAATGCCATAAGCTTGTGCCATCAATTGGAAATCAGGAAGGGTATCAAAGACTGACTCTGACGTTCTACCTTCATAGAAGGATTCCTGCCATTGGCGAACCATTCCAAGTGAGTGGTTGTTCAGCATAACCACCTTGATTGGCACCTTGTAAATGTTCAAAATAGCCAATTCCTGGTTAGTCATTTGGAAACCACCATCCCCAACAAACAAGACTACTTCCTTATCTGGGTTAGCAATTTTAGCTCCAATTGCTGCTGGAATTCCAAATCCCATGGTTCCCAAACCACCTGAAGTCACTAACTGACGTTCATTTTGGTAGGGATAATACTGGGCTGTCCACATTTGGTGTTGACCAACGTCTGTTACCACAATGGCATCTCCATTCGTCAATTCACCAATGCGTTCAATAACGGCTTGCGGTTGAACCACACGCTCTTTCTTGTCATAAGAACGAACACGGTTCTTGTCTTTAGTAACTTTCTCAATCCATTTCTCAGTATTGTTATGAACTGTCGGTTCTGCTAGTAACATTTGCAAGGCTTTCTTAGCATCTCCAACTACAGGAATATCTGCACTGATAATCTTGCCAATCTCAGCTGGGTCAATATCAATGTGAGCAACCTTGGCATTCTTAGCGAAGGTCTTAGGATTTCCTGTCAAGCGGTCATCGAAACGGCAACCAATACTAATCATAAAGTCAGCTTCCGTCATGGCAATATTAGCTGCGAAAGATCCGTGCATACCTCCCATTCCAAGGAAGAGTGGATGAGTCGTTGCAATCGTACCTTGCCCCAAAAGACTGGTTACCACTGGAATTTGATAGCGCTCTGCAAATTCATTTAATTCTGCAGCAGCTTCAGCATAACTAATTCCACCACCAGCTAGCAAGACTGGCTTTTTAGCCTTGGATAATTGCTTCAAGATTTTCTTGATTTGCATATCATTCGGCTCAAGAGTCGGCTGATAGCTTGGTAGGTTCACTTCTGGTGAATAAATGAAATCTGTTTCCAAAGCAGATACGTCTTTAGGTAGGTCAATTACGACTGGCCCTGGTCGACCTGTAGTTGCGATATGGACAGCTTCCGTAATGATACGCGGAATATCTGCCGTCTCACGAACTTGGTAATTGTACTTAGTGATTGGCATGGTAATTCCCACGATGTCTGCCTCCTGAAAGGCATCCTTCCCAATCCCTGCTCGCGCAACCTGTCCTGTAAAGACCAAAAGGGGAACACTGTCGCTCATGGCATCCGCAATCCCTGTAATGGCATTTGTTGCTCCCGGTCCGCTAGTGACGACGGCAACACCCAACTTTCCAGTTGATTTGGCATAACCTTCAGCTTCATGCAGACAACCTTGCTCATGGCGTCCTAGAATGTGGCGAATGCCTTTAAAATTATATATCGCATCATAAAAAGGCAAGACTGCACCACCAGGATAACCAAAGATGGTATCAATTCCTAAATCACGAAGTGTTTCCAAAACTAGGTCCGACCCCGTCTTAGGAGATTCTAAACTGATTTTCTCCATTGTTCCCCTTTCTCTTCTCTTAAAAATAACTTGTTACTATCATACCATTTTTTCAAAATTTTTCAAGAGAAAAGAAGAAATTTTCTGAATTTTCTATTTTAACGTTTATTTATGAATGTTATTTTTGTTTTTATTAAAAAGATACCGATTTCATTTACTAAAAAAGAAAAAAGAACTGATTTCTCAGTTCTTCATTAATCTTATTCCACACTGAATAGGTATGGGTAAACAGGTTGTTGACCTTGATGAATCTCGACTTCAACATCTTCGAATTCTTCTGTGATTTCTTGGGCAATTTCATTGGCAAGTTCTTCGCTTCCGTCTTCACCGACATAGAAGGTTACAATTTCACTATCTTCATCCAACATATGTTTCAAGGTTTCTATCAAGGTTTGGTGCATATCAGGGTTTGACACGAGGATTTTCCCATCCACCATACCTAGATTATCGTTTTCATGGATTTCTAAGCCATCAATGGTTGTATCACGCACAGCTGTTGTGACGCTTCCACTAACGACATCGCTAAGAGCAGCAGTCATACGCTCTTGGTTTTCTTCTATGGACTTACTTGGATCAAAGGCGAGAAGACTTGTCAAACCTTGTGGCAAAGTACGAGCTTCCACCACTACTGCTGGTTGTTCCAAAACTTCTGCTGCAGATTGAGCTGCCATGAAGATGTTTTTGTTGTTTGGCAGGAAGATGATGTTACGAGCGTTAACCTGTTCAACAGCCTTGATAAAGTCTTCTGTTGAAGGGTTCATGGTTTGACCGCCCTCGATAACATAATCCACACCTTGAGAACGGAAGATATCTGCTAGACCTTTACCAGCCACCACAGCAATCAAAGCATACTCTTTTTCTTCAGCTGGTTTGCTAACTTGAGCAGCTTCTTTCTCAACCTGCGCTTCGTGTTGGTTACGCATATTGTCAACTTTTACCTTGACCAAGCTACCATATTTGAGACCTTCTTGCATAACAAGACCTGGATCTTCTGTATGGACATGGACTTTGACGATTTCATCATCATTAACAACGAGGAGAGAATCTCCAAGCTCATTCAAGTAGTTACGGAATTCATCGTAGTCAAAATCTTTGGCATAGGTTGGGCCTTGCTTAAGAGCTACCATGATTTCAGTACAGTAACCAAAGGTGATATCCTCAGTCGCTACATGACCAGCTACAGACTTGTGGTGCTCTGCATTGATCATTTCACTCATGTTGGCCGGAGTCGCTACAAAGTCCTCAGATGCGATATATTCACCAGTAAGGGCTGAAAGGAAACCTTCGTAGATAAAGACCAGTCCTTGACCACCTGAGTCCACAACGCCAACTTCTTTCAATACTGGAAGCATGTCTGGTGTTTTAGCTAGAGCTGTTTTAGCACCTTCCAAGGCTGCGCGCATGACTTCAACAGCGTCATCTGTTTGCTCAGCTTTTTTCTTAGCACCGATAGCAGCCCCACGAGAAACTGTCAAAATCGTTCCTTCAACTGGTTTCATCACTGCCTTATAGGCAACTTCCACACCTGATTGGAAGGCAAGGGCCAAGTCTTGACCTGTTAACTCATCTTTATCCTTGATAGCTTGTGAAAATCCACGGAAAAGCTGAGACGTAATAACGCCTGAGTTTCCACGCGCACCCATCAAAAGACCTTTGGCAAGAATGCTCGCTACCTCGCCAACTGTAGAAGCTGGCTTGTCTGCAACTTCTTTAGCTCCATTTTCAATGGTCATTCCCATGTTTGTTCCAGTATCTCCATCTGGAACTGGAAAGACGTTTAATGAATTGACATATTCAGCTTGCTTATTCAAGCGAGTTGATGCAGCCTGCACCATTTCTTGAAATAAGCTAGTAGTAATTTTTGACACGGTTATTCTCCTACAACTTTGATATTTTGAATGTAGACATTTACAGTCTGAGCAGTAATTCCAAGTTGGTTTTCCAAACTAAAACGAACACGCTCTTGAATGTTTTTTGACACTTCGCTAATCTTTGTTCCGTAGCTCAACACGGTATATACATCAACTGCAATACTGCCATCTTCGGTCGCCTTTACGACGACACCTTTAGAATAATTTTCCTTACCTAGAAGGGCTTGGAAATTATCTTTGAGGGCATTTTTACTAGCCATACCGACCACACCAAAAATTTCAGTTGCTGCTCCACCTACGACGGTTGCAATCACTTCATCTGTTAGTTCGATTTGACCATCTTTTGTATTAATTTTTACAGTCATCCTTTTTACCTCAACTAGTTGATACTCTATTTTATCATATTTCAGCCCAAGTGTAAAAGCAGAATACTGTATCAGCGGATATTTACTCTATTTTTCAAATGATGTTACACCCACAGAAAAAGAAAAAGACCCTAAGGTCTCCTTACTTTTATTATTAAACGCGTTCAACTTTACCTGATTTCAAAGCACGAGCTGAAGCCCAAACTTTTTTAGGTTTACCATCGATAAGAACAGTAACTTTTTGAAGGTTTGGTTTTACGGCACGTTTTGTTTGGTTCATCGCGTGTGAACGGTTGTTTCCTGATACAGTCTTACGACCTGTAAAGTAACATACTTTAGCCATTGTGTTTTCCTCCTATTAGATCTAATATAGCGGATGTGCTAGCACCACATACCGTACTATGTTATCACACTTTCTTCATTTTTGCAAGGGAATTGGAAGATTTTTTTATTTAACGTAGACAATCGTAACTTCTCAAAGTAACTTCCACCTCTCTCCCAAAACTGGAAGTTAGTCTCAGACGACGAATGATGCTAGAATTAAGTCTGAGACTTTTCGTAAGGAGGCACCTCATGACGAAAAAACAAAAACA